>JAYVVR010000001.1:0-2392 GCA_043786835.1 Armatimonadota bacterium
AGGCAAGCAGCGCGGCCACGGTGGCAGGCCACGGCGGTCGCTGATAGGCTGGTTTTGGCTGTGTTAGGCTCATGGTCTAGATGTCGGTCCCGGCGTACCTCGCCCCGTCTATGCCTTCGGCATTACTTCGTATCTGTTCCTCGCCGACCCTCTTCTTTCTGAAGGAGAGGGCTGGGGTGAGGTCCCTAAATCTCGTCCATGCCTGCCGTGATTTGGGCCGACGTCAGGCTCGGCCACTCCCCCGGCGGCAGCGTCGTCAGTGTGTCCCGGACAATCAGTATTTTAAGGCCCGCCCCGAAGTCACGCAAGCGTTCGGCAAACTCCTGCCGGGCAGCGTCCCAGTCCAAGAACACGCAGACAATCAATGTTGTCTGCGCCGCCGACACCGTCAATTCCTCTTCCAGCCGGCTCCAGTCTGTGCCACTTCCCATGCGCGTGTCGGCGCTCACTTCCGCCAGCAGACCCAGCACCGAAGCAAGCGCTCCCTGTCCCGGACCGGCCAGCGTATGGATATTTGGACCGGCGGCAAGCACGTCTAACGCAAACTCGGAACGGGCGCAGTATTCGCACACTGCCGCTGTCAATGACACTGCACTCTCAAAGGCCAGCGGGGGCGGCAGGCCGGGCGGGGACGGGGCGTGGGTGTCCAAAATCACCGTCACCCGCTGCAAGAACTCTTCCCGGTACTCCCGCACGACTGGACGGCTCAGCCGGGCCGTCGCCCGCCAGTCAATCGCCCGGACAGGGTCGCCGTCCCGGTACTCGCGGTTCCCGATAAACTCAAACGAATCGCCGAGCCGAAGCGCCGACGCGGTCCCGCCGGGCTGATACCGCCGCCCGCGCGGGATGTCCATGCGGCCCAGCGGCGTAAAACGCGGCGTTACCCAGAGCGTTCGGCTCTCCGCGAATACCGACTGCGCGACCATCAGCCCGAGCGGGAACGCTGTTTCCACCCGAAAGCCGCGAAGCTGAAACACGCCGCGCTTCCTGCACGAGAGCGCCACCGAAACCCGCGCTGTCTCGCCCGGTGCCAGTGTCGGCAGCTCCGCCCCGTCTTCGGAAACCGCGTCTACTTCCGGCGGCAGACGGTCCGGCAGGAGCGAGAGGCCAATCCCCCGCCGCCGCCCCGCCGTCACCGACACATCAGCAGTCAGCGTCTCGCCCGCCTGCACCCGTTCGGGTAGGGTTGCCGCGAGCAAGACGCGGGGCTGACCGAGCCACATGCCGAGAAATGCCACGGCCCACAGCCCAAGCGCGTAGGCAAACGCGACATAAAACTGCTGGTCGAGCGAGACTGAGCTAAAGGCTGTAAAAAAGAGTGTTGCGATGACAAAGTAATGCCCGGCTTTGGTGAACCGCTGGGTCCAGACTCGCCAGACCCAGGGAAACAGCAGTCCTTGAAAGAGGGGATGATAGCGAATGTCTTTGGTCGGCGTAAACGCCGAAAGCGGCGGCAGATGGGTATCGAGTGACAGCGCCACAAGCCGCCGGGGGGTTGAGCCGGGAAACGGGTTTGGAGCCGCAATATCACGGTCAGGCATGGAGTGTAAAGGCGGGGGTGTTGGCATGGCGACGGTATCAGTATACCGTGCATCGAAGCGGATTAGAGGAACCCGGATTGGAAATCCGGGTCTTTTAACGTGCGATTGTCCACCTGCGTGGACACAGAATTGGGATGGCCCTCTGCATAACTCCTCTGTCTGCCTCAGACAATCGCACGTTAACAGACCTGGAATTCATTCCAGGGACTCGTAAATGTTAGGCTGCGCCAGCCAGTCCTCGATATGCAGACCGATCGCATCTTTGATATTTGTCAGCACTTCCTCGTAAGTATCACCCTGCGTGTAGCAGCCTTGCAGAGCGGGACATTGGGCAAAGTAGCCATCGGCATCCTTTTTGATCACGATTGGCAAATTATAGTGTTTCATGAAATTTTTCCATTCGGGGTGCATCTTCACCCCTCCAAAAACTGTCCGGCAGCGGCGCATCGAAATCACCGCTAATCCAGGTTTGACCGGCATGAAGGCCGGCAATGCGGCGGGCGGGCTGAGCCGGAGCAGGCTGTTCAAGCTGTGCTAGAGCCTCGTCTACAACTTCGTGCAGCAGGCGTTCCGAATCCAGTCCGCGCTGGAGCGCAGTTTGTCGCAGTTTTCTTCCTGTTCAATTGTCAGTGCCAACAAAACCGTCATCGCCGATTTCCTCTAAAAGATGTTTCGAGTACACCTGTTTGCTGTGCTGTTCCCGATAGGGTTCTTGGAGGTGCAGGAACCCAAACAGGGACCGGCGCGGTTGGACTGTCCGGGAGAGAAAAAGTCTATGGTGCGAGTTTTGTTTGTCTGCCTCGGCAATATCTGCCGGTCGCCGATGGCGGAGGCGGTGTTTGCTCATAAAG
>JAYVVR010000002.1:0-2385 GCA_043786835.1 Armatimonadota bacterium
GCCAGACACCGGACAGTCGCAGGCGGAGCGCAGCTTACCGCCCTGCATCTCAAAGAGAACCGTATAAGTTTCGCTTCCGCGCACATCCGCCGCCGCCCGGTCCCGCTCGACATGCCGCAGGCGAACCCGGCCTTGCAGCGAATACTCACGCCCCCGCTGGAACGTCCCCGAGTCGGTCCGTGCGGCCAGCGCAGGAATGTCTACCGCCGTCTCCGTCAGCTCTTGCCTTGCCATAGTCCGCTCGTGATCCCCCAAAAAATTTTGTAACAGCACAGCGTATTCGTCGGACTTTTCCAGTGACGACAGCGGGTATTTCGTGGCGTCCGCGCTGCGTAGCTGTGTCATTTATGGCATGGTTCTATACGCTTTTATCGTCCTTCTTCGGCGGACGCTTGATCGTGAGGCCAAGCTCGCGGAGCTGCTTGTCTTCCACTTCCGAGGGGGCGTCCATCATCGGGTCGAAGCCGCCGCCAGATTTCGGGAACGCAATGACTTCACGGACATTCTCGTCGTCGGTCAGGTACATAATCAGCCGGTCAATGCCGGGAGCCATGCCGCCGTGCGGGGGTGCACCGAAGTCGAACGCTTCCAGCATATGCCCGAATTGGGCCTGGATCTGTTCGTCGGTCTTGCCGAGCATTCGGAAGATGCGCTCCTGAGTGTCGCGCTTATGGATGCGAATGGAGCCCGACGCGCCTTCCGAGCCGTTACAGACGAGGTCGTAGGTATAGGCGCGGCAGGCGGCTGGGTCGGACTCCAGAATGTCTAAATGCTCGGCGTGCGGCATGGCGAACGGGTTATGAGCAAATGTCCAGGTCTTCGAGTCGTCGTCCCACTCAAATACTGGGAAGTCGGTCACCCAGGCAAAGTGCAGGACATTCGGGTCAGCCAGCTTTTGCCGTTTGGCAATCTCACGGCGCAGCAAATCTAAAGTCTTCGCGACAATCTCCGGCGTGTCGGCAATGAAACCGATGAGGTCACCGGGAACCGCTTCGGCCAGCACGACCAACCCCAAAATCTCCTCTTCGGTCAGGAATTTGGCAATCGGCGACTTGACCCCTTCGTCGGTGACCAAGAGATACGCCAGGCCCTTCGCGCCGGTCTCTTTGACCAGCGCCGTGAGGTCATCAATCTCTTTCCGGGACAGTGCCGCGCCTTGTGGGTAGCGCAGCAGCTTGACCTGATTCCCTGCCGCGAGCGCTGATTGAAAGACCGAGAATTGGGTGTTTGCTAAAAGTGGCCCAGCGTCTTTTAACTCCAGCCCATAGCGCAGATCGGGCTTGTCCGTGCCGTAGCGGGCCATGCTTTCGTCGTAAGTCAGACGCGTAAACGGGGTGACAACCAATTTCGGGGAAATCTTCGGGATAATCTCAGAATACAGCGCCTCGACCACTTCCAGCACGTCGTTCTGCTCGACAAACGACATTTCTAAATCAAGCTGGGTAAACTCCGGCTGCCGGTCCGCCCGCTGAGACTCATCCCGGAAGCACTTGGCAATCTGAAAATACTTCTCGATGCCGCCGACCATGAGTAGCTGCTTGAACTGCTGGGGGGCCTGGGGAAGCGCATAGAACAGGCCGGGTTCGAGGCGGTACGGCACCAAATAGTCGCGAGCGCCTTCCGGCGATGACTTTGTGAGTATCGGCGTTTCGATTTCCAGAAACCCGCGCCCATACATAAACTCGCGGATAAGCCGAATGACTTCATGCCGCAGCTTCATCTTCTCAAACATGACCGGCCGGCGCAGGTCGAGATAGCGGTACTTGAGGCGCAGCATCTCATTGATATTGCTGTCTTTTTCCTCGGCAATCGGAAACGGCGGCGTTTTCGCGGCGTTCAGAACCTCAATCGCCGACGCCGCGACTTCAATGGTTCCGTTCGGCAGGTTATCGTTCTCGCTCCCGGCGGGCCGGCGGCGCACTAACCCTTGAACACTCAGGCAGTATTCCGAGCGCACCTTTTCTGCGACTGCGAGTGCATCCGGTGCAGGCCCGCCGTCCACGGCGACTTGAACAATCCCGGTCCGATCCCGCAGGTCCAAGAACGCAATCCCGCCCTGGTCCCGGTTCTTGTTGACCCATCCGTTCAGGATCACTATCTGCCCAATCATCGCCTCCGACACGTCCCCGCACGAAACCGTCCGCTTCCACTCACTCACGATAAACACTCCCCTGCCCCGCTTCGGGTTTCTCTACAACTTTTCACTCAAAAACATCTTGTTCAAGGTGTTGGCCTAGTATACCACATGGGCGGCGCGGCAGGGAACGAAAAGTAAGAGAGAACCGTTAGGAGAGGACCATGAGCCGAAACGTCTCGGACGTTTGAGCGGGGGACTTCTGTCACAGAAGGTACATCTGGCGTCGGTCCCTATCTTTTGACTTTATT
>JAYVVR010000003.1:0-2379 GCA_043786835.1 Armatimonadota bacterium
AAGATCCCTCTGGCTTTTTCTACCTTCCCAGTATACCTGAAACACCAGCTTCGAGGATTGCCTCTGTCCTAATCCTCTCCTTTCCGAAGGAGAGAATACGAGCCTCAGCGAGCCGGGTGAGGTTCCTTACTTGCCGGTCAGCCGCGAAATGCCGTTCTTTGCGAGGCCGCTCTTCGGATTAATGGCGAGGGCTTTGTTGTAAGCGGCCAGCGCTAAATCCTTCTTTCCCTGCTTCTCGTAAACGACGCCGAGATTCACTTGGATAGAAACGCTGGTTGGGTCGAGTTGACCAGCATCCGCGAGGGCCGTCGCGGCGTCGTCGAACTTGCCTTCATTGATGAGAAGAACGCCTAAATTCGATTCGACGTTTGCGCGAGACTTCGGTGTATCGGCCTTCAAGGTTAACGCTTTGCGATAAGCGGCTTCCGCTTCGGCTTTGTTGCCCGCGTTCTGCTGCACGACACCGATATTCGCCTGGGCATTGAAGTCATCGGGCTTTGCTTGAAGAGCAAGCGTGTAATTCTGAACGGCCTCGGCAGGCTGCTTGGCGGCTGACGCGGCTTCGGCAAGCGAGATATATGCGTTGAACTTCTCAGTGGTGCCAAGGGCAATCGCGGACTTCAGAAGTGGGACTGCTTTGGCATCGTTGCCGGCTTGATGGTACAAGTACCCGGCGTTAAAGAGGGGGTGACTGTCCTTAGGGTTTAAGGCCGCGGCCTTCTCGAAGGCGGCGGCGGCGTCTGCATGCCGCCCGGCCTTTTCCAGAACCAGTGCATAATTCGCGGCAATAGCCGGGTCCTTTGGGCTTCGCTGAAGCGCGTTCTGGTAGAAAGTGATTGCTTTGGGGTAGTTGCCCGTCTGCTGATAGGCAACGCCGAGATTGTCCCGGAAACCGGCGACTTCTTTCGGGTTCAAGCGGACGACGGCTTCCAGTTCAGGAATAGCCTGCGGGATTTGGTGCTGGGCGAGAAAAATAGAGGCCAGCATCTCATGCGCCTGCACGATGTCCGGTGAAGTTTTTAGGATTTCTTGTAACGCTTTTGTTGCCGACGCATATTTTTTGTCGTTATAGTCCTTAAAAGCCTGGTTCATTTTGTCGGTTTCTTCCGAAGTCGGGTCCTGAGCGACATCGCCGGGTCCGGCAACACCGGGGCCGCGGTCAGTCACCCCATTATTGACACCCGCCCGTGTGCTGCCTTCCCCGCCTGCTCCAACCGACCCGCCTTGTGCCAAGACCGGGCTAAGGGCGGCGATCCAGATCACTCCAACTCCCAGCGCTGTTTTTGTCAATTTCATTAGAGTACTCTCCGTTCTTTGTCTGCGTATTCTTGTTCGTCTACATGCTTTGCGAGTTTTAGCGGCTTTGCACCAGTATTTTACCCCGGCACACGCAAACTTAGGGTATTCTGCTGAATATATGGAATACGATGCGTCCCAAAAGCTCACCGATACACTAAAAAATGTGCTCAGCAAACCGCTTGGTGATGGCGGCGACCTGCGGCTGACGGCGGCGCTGACCGGGCGGCATCCGGCGGAGATTGTCGGGGCCATGAACTCATTATCCCGTGCGGAAACCCTGGCGGTCTTTAACTGGCTGGACAATGCCCGTGCCGCCGAAGTCCTGGACGAGCTGCCGCCTGACATGGTCCGCTTTCTCACCGACAATGTCCCGCTGGGACGGATCACGGCGCTGCTGGATCATCTCCCAATGGACGACGCCGCCGAAGTCATCTCGGAAGCCGATCCGCGCATTGCCCGCTCCCTGCTGGCTGATCTGGAAGCCCGCGCCCCGCTTGATGCCGCCGAAGTCCGAACACTGCTGGCTTACCCTGAAGGCACTGCCGGGCGTCTGATGACCGATAAGTTCGCTCTGACTGCCCCCCATCAGACCGCTGCCGATGTGCTGGCCTATCTGCGGCAAAGTGCGGAAACGCTGGAGACCATCAACGAGATTTATGTCGCGCTGCCGGGCGGCGTTCTGGTTGGCGTTTTCTCGGTCCAAACCGTCCTGCTGGCCGCGCCGGAGCAGTCTGTGTCTGAGTTTATGACCCGCGAGCCGATTTCTGTTTCCCCTAACATTGACCAGAAAAACGCGGCGGCGCTGATCTCGCGCTACGACCTTCTCACCCTGCCGATTACCGACGAGGCTGGCAAAATGCTCGGCATTATCACGATTGACGATATGATAGACGTTCTCATGGAAGAGTTCAACGAAGAGTATCTGCGGACAGTCGGCTCGGATGCCGAGGAACTCGAAAAAAAGTCGCCGGTGCAGATCGCCGGAATGCGTCTGCCGTGGATTCTGACGACGCTTTTGATTGAGCTGTTTGCCGGGGTCGTCATTCACACTTTCGACAAAACGCTGACCAAATTTATTTT
>JAYVVR010000004.1:0-2379 GCA_043786835.1 Armatimonadota bacterium
GGAACAGACGATAATTACGCTCTTACTCTTTCTCCACGCAGGTGGAGATTAGGCGCTTCGCCCACAGCGTAGGATTTCAATCCCACGCTTCTCATTGCCACGCTCTTTACTTCCGCTTGCCCTCACTCGTAAGCTGCACCCGAATCTCGTCAAAACTCATATCCGTAATGATTTGCCCATCTTCCATCTCCCGCTTCCAAAACAGTTTGGGATGCGGCTCGACAAGCTCCGGCTCAATCACTTCGCCCCGGCACTGAATGTCTATCCAGTAGTTTTCGTCGCGGTGCCGTCGAAGGCTAAACTCGGTACAGGGAAAACGGCGCGTGTGATTTATCTCCGGGTCATTGTCCTCATCATCAATCGGCCCGTACTCGTAAAGATACTGCCCGACAAAATACATGACACTGCCGTCAGCAAGCTCTACAAAATAGTGCGAGCCTTCATCTTCGTATTCTGCCAGTTGAAAGGCACGGGTTGCTTGGTAGTCTGCTGAAACCAGCAGCCCTTTTTCTTCCAAGTCTTTGATATACTGCTCAGGATCGCCCCAATCTCTCCCCTTGACAATAGGCCAGTTAAAAAGTACTTGGGCAATGGCAATCAGCACCAGGAACAACGTTCCCATCACGAGTCCGATCAAAATACCGCCAACAGCAGGCGGGCGATGATCAAAGACAGGGCCGAGTAGGCATACCGCAAGCAACGCCCCGCCGAAGACAAAAAGACCGGCTAGGATGACGCGCATGGCAAACTACCCGGCGCTTTCCCAGTCCAAAATCACTTTGCCTGATTGGCCGGAACTCATCACGTCGAAGCCGCGCTTCCACTCGGCGACGGGGAAGCGATGGGTGATGACCGGCAAAATGTCAAGGCCGCTTTGGAGCATGACACTCATCTTATACCAGGTCTCGTACATCTCGCGGCCATAAATACCCTTTAGTGTCAGCATACTAAAGACGACTTTGTTCCAGTCGACGTCAATCGGCCCCGACGGGATGCCGAGCAGGGCAATCTTGCCGCCGTGGCAGAGCGAACCGATCATGCTTTGGAGCGCCGACGGGCTGCCGGACATCTCTAATCCAACGTCAAAGCCTTCCAGCATTCCGAGCTGGGTTTGGACTTCGGCGAGCGAGCTGGTGGCGACGTTTAGGGCGACCGTTGCGCCCATCTTGCGGGCCAGCTCCAAGCGGTACTCGTTGACATCGGTGACGACAATGAACCTTGCCCCAGCATGACGCGCGATCGCCGCTGCCATGATGCCGATAGGACCGGCCCCAGTAATCAGCACGTCTTCGCCAAGTATCGGAAAAGAAAGAGCCGTATGAACAGCGTTGCCGAACGGATCGAAGATGGCGGCGACATCGAGATCAATGCCGGGCTGGTGACGCCAGACGTTCGCCATCGGCAAAGACACATACTCGGCGAACGCGCCGGGGCGGTTGACACCGACGCCCAGTGTATTCTTGCATAGGTGACGGCGGCCAGCCAGGCAGTTCCGGCAGCGGCCGCAGACAATATGGCCTTCGCCGCTGACAACCTCGCCAGGGAAAAAATCGGTGACGTTCGCGCCGACTTCGACAATCTCCCCGACAAACTCATGGCCGATGGTCAGCGGTATTTGGATTGTCTTTTGCGCCCAGGCGTCCCAGTGGTAAATATGCAGATCGGTCCCGCAAATGCCCGTGCGCTTGACTTTGATGAGGATGTCGCTGACACCGATCGTCGGGATTGGCACCTCTTCCAGCGACAGTCCCGGTTCAGCATTGGATTTGACTAAGGCTTTCATAAAGTGATAACCGCAATTTCGGGGCGTGTGTTCCTACGGTGCAATCAGGGCTTTGACGACCGTGCGGGCCTCAACGGCGGCGAGGGCGTCCCCGGCTTGCTCTAAGCGGTACCGGGCGGAAATCAGACTGGTCCAGGCGAAACGGTCACGGAACCGCGACAGCGTTTCCATGGACCGCCACAGGTGGCTGAAGTCAACGCCCCAACAGCCCTGCACCGTCAGATGCTTGCGGTTAATGTCGAGATGGGGATTGATTTCGGCAGGGCCATTGTCGGAATACTGTCCAACAATAATATACCGGCCGCCATCCCGCGCAAGTCGGCAGCCCATCGGCACAGCCTGGGGACTGCCGCTTGCTTCAATGACAACATCCGCCCCGCGCCCGCCAGTGGCACGGCGCACGGCGGAAACCGTATCAGCGTCCAGCAAAATCGCCGTGTCCGCGCCCATCGTTTTGGCGGCCTCCAGCCGGTGCGGCACGGAGTCAATGACGCCGACCCAGGCCGCGCCCGAAGCCGCCGCAAGGGCGCACACGCAGAGGCCGACGGGACCCGCGCCCTGCACGACCACCCGGTCGCCAAGCGTAATTTGCGCCA
>JAYVVR010000005.1:0-6814 GCA_043786835.1 Armatimonadota bacterium
GCGGGGCCTGATGCCGCAAACGGCTATATTTTAGACGGTTTTCCACGCGATCTCGCGCAGGCTGAGGCATGGAATCAGGCTTTGGACTTTGTCATTGACCTGGAGATTGCCGAAGAGTCGCTTGTCGAACGGTTGTCAGGGCGACTGGTCTGCCCGGTCTGCGATACGGTTTACAACACGAAGCAGCACCCGCCGAAGCAGCCCGGTCTCTGCGACAATGAGGGCGCGGCACTAGTACGCCGGCCCGATGACGAGCCGAATGCAGTGCGTCACCGGCTTGACGTGTACCGGACACGGACTTCGCCGCTGAAAGCCTATTACGAGACGCGCGGCCTGCTCAGATGTGTCGACGCCTTCGGCAGCCCTGAGGCAGTAACGGAGCGCATTCAACGCGCACTTGCAAATTAACGATTTCGAGGGTATACTACGCGGATGGTTCGGCTTAAGAGTGCGGAAGAGATAGAAATGATGCGTCGCGCGGGCCGTGCCGTTGCAGAAGCGCTGGCTGCCATGCGGGATGCGATTGTACCGGGCGTGACAACGACGCTGGACCTCGACGAGGTGGCAGCGGAAGTCCTGGAGAAGCGGGGCGCAAAACCTGCGCTTCTCGGGTACAAGCCATCGTTTAGCCGGGTTCCGTACAAGCACAACACATGTATCTCAGTCAACAACGAAGTCGTTCATGGAGTACCGAGCGGCAAGCGTGTTTTGGTTGAAGGCGACATCGTCTCGTTAGATTTGGACGCCTCGATTAACGGCTGGTGTGCGGATGCGGCTCTGACTGTACCGGTCGGCGCAGTCTCTATACCTGCTAAAAACCTGCTGACTGTCTCTCGCGAGGCGCTTTTCAAGGGCATTTCGCAGGCGCGGGTCGGGAACACTGTCGGAGACATCAGTGCAGCGATCCAGCGTCATGTCGAGCGGAGCCGCTACGCTGTGGTACGGGACTTGGTCGGCCACGGGATCGGGCAGACACCGCATGAGGACCCACAGGTCGCAAACTATGGTAAGTCGGGGCGCGGGGAGCGTCTGCGGGCCGGCATGACCATCTGCATTGAGCCGATGGTCAACATTGGGAAACACGATGTCGCTCACAAAAAAGGCGATGTTTGGACGATATTTACGTCGGACGGCTCGCTGTCCGCCCATTTTGAGCATACCGTTGCGATTACCGAGGAAGGCCCGGACATCTTGACTTTGCCGCCCTCTGACCAGAAGTAATCAGGAGAAATAACAGAGTTTATGGCCCGTAGACCACGAAAACAGCATGCCGCCCGCGATGAGCGCCGCGCTGAGGAATCGGAAACTTACGCCAAAGAAAAGGCAATCGAAGTCGAGGGCGCAATCGCCGAGACTTTGCCCAACGCCATGTTTCGTGTCAACATCGAAGGCGGTCATCAGGTGCTGGCTCAGGTCAGCGGCAAGATCCGCATGAACTTTATCAAGATTTTGCCGGGCGATCGGGTAAAAGTGGAGCTGTCTCCCTATGACCCGACACGCGGGCGTATCTTGTATCGCTATAAGTAGCAGTAGGAGACTCAGATGAAAGTACGGCCGTCCGTCAAGAAGATTTGTGACAAGTGCAAAGTGATCAAGCGCGACGGTGTCGTGCGCGTGATCTGCGTCATCAAAAAGCACAAACAGCGCCAGGGCTAATCGCCAATCATTTCGCAGCTATACTAGGAGGCATCTTTTGGCACGTATTGCAGGCGTCGATCTCCCCCGCGACAAGCGGGTCGAGTACGCGCTCCTTTCCATTTTCGGGATCGGGCTGACCAGCAGCCGGGACATCCTGGCAAAGAATGACGTCAGCGTGGACACCCGTGTCCGCGACCTGACTGAGTCGGAAGTCAATTCGCTCCGCGAGACTATCGAGCGTGAGTTCCGGGTCGAAGGCGACTTAAAGCGCCAGATCCAGATCAACATCCGGCGCTTGCAGGAAATTGGCTGCTATCGGGGCATCCGGCATCGCCGGGGCCTGCCGGTGCGCGGTCAGAAGACCAAAAGCAATGCCCGTACTCGCCGCGGTCCGCGCCGCGCCGTAGCCGGTAAGAAGAAGATCAAGAAGTAAAACTGAATCTGCACTTTTGCAGGTCCTGTACCGCCGCTCTTGCTTTTGAGAGTCTTTTAAAGTCTCGCGAAGTGAGTTGGGACGGGTTGATAGGAGACATCTCAGACCGAATGGCACAGAAGAAAACAACGCAGCGGCAGAAGCCGAAAGAGCGGAAGAATATTGCACAGGGAATCGTGCACATACAGAGTACCTTTAACAATACCATCGTTTCCATCACGGATGTCAAAGGTGATTTAATCTCCTGGGCCAGCGCCGGCTCGGTTGGCTTCAAAGGCTCGCGCAAGGGCACCCCGTTCGGCGCACAGCTTGCCGCCGAAAAGGCTGGACGCATCGCGCAGGATAACGGGATGCGCCGGGTGGATGTCCATGTGAAGGGGCCGGGGTCAGGCCGCGAAACAGCCATCCGCGCCCTGCAAGCCGTCGGCATCGAAGTCAGCATCATCAAAGATGTGACCCCAATCCCGCACAACGGCTGCCGTCCCCCGAAGCGCCGCCGCGTCTAGCTTTTGACTTGGATTTTGGAGAAGAAAAGAACCGATGACTGCTGTTAAAAAAGGACCCGTTTCTAAATCGGGAGATGCCCGCTGCCGGCAATGCCGACGCGAAGGTGTCAAGATGTATCTGAAAGGCACCCGCTGCTACAGCAAAAAGTGTGCCATCGAGCGCCGCAACTACCCACCGGGGATGCACGGCCAGGGTATGCAGAAAAAGACGACTGAGTACGCCCACCAGCTTCGCGAAAAGCAGAAGATGAAGCGAACCTACCGAGTGCTCGAGCGGCCTTTCCGTAACTATGTAGACGAGGCGCTGCGCCGTAAGGGTGTGACAGGCGAGAACATTCTGTCTTTGCTCGAAACCCGGCTGGATAACGTAATCTATCGCCTCAACCTAGGCGCGTCGCGGGCACAAGCCCGGCAGTTTGTCTCACACGGCCATTTCCTCATTAACGGTAAGCGTGTTGACATTCCTTCGTACCAGGTGCGTGTCGGCGAAGTGATCACTGTTAGCGAAGCCAGCCGCAAGATGCAGCCGATGCTTGACTCGCTGCGCGGCATGGGCCGGCGCATTCCCGAGTGGCTGACATTTGATGCGAACTCGCTGGCTGCGAAGGTCATTGCCGTGCCGACGCGCGACATGATTGATACCGAAGTGACTGAACAGCTCATCGTCGAGTATTACTCGCGATAGCGAATGGGCTACGCCGTCTGCGCGGTGCTGTCGCCGGGACGAGAACCCGCCGTGACCCGGCGGGTTTTCGCCTGTTGCCTCGCGTGCGTTTGATGGCCTGCCTGAGTTTAATGGCTTGAAGGAGTGACGAAGACCAATGCCAGAGACAACTTTGGACCCGGCTGCGCCGCGTATCGAAACGCTGGAACAGACCGAGACTTACGGAAAATTCGTGGTGGAACCGCTGGAGCGCGGCTATGGCGTGACGCTGGGGAATTCCCTGCGCCGTGTCCTGCTGTCGTCCATTCCCGGCGCCGCCGTGACTTCAATCAAAATTGATGGTGTTCTGCACGAGTTTTCGACAATTGCCGGTGTCAAAGAGGATACCACCGAGCTGATACTCAACCTCAAAGACCTGTATGTGAAGGTACACAGCCGGCCCGGGGCAGTAGCAGCAAACGGGACCGTGCCGGAGCCGCGCACGATTAAAATTGATGTCACCGGACCAGGCCATGTGACCGGTGCAGACATTCAATGCCCGAGTGACATTGAAGTTGTCAATCCGGAAGTGCACATTGCTACTCTCGCCGATGACAAAACTCATCTCTCAATGGAGCTGACAGTCAACGAAGGCAAGGGCTATGTTCTGCCGGAAAAGCAGGACAAAAGCAAGCAGGTGATCGGTGTAATCCCGATTGGCGCTTCGTTTACGCCGGTTCGGAAAGTGTCGTTCAATGTCGAGTCCACACGTGTTGGTTTTAAGACTGACTTCGAGCGGCTGACATTGGAGATATTCTCAAACGGGACAATGGCGCCGGGCGATGCGCTCAGCCAGGCGGCTTACCTGCTGGAAACGTTCTTCCACCGGTTTGTCGAGTTCCCGCAGGGCTTCGCCGGGCGGCTTGGCGGGGCAAATGGCAGCGGCTTCGCCGGTGGCATACCGGGCGCACCGGACGCGCGGATTGAAGAGCTTGACTTTTCGGTTCGTACCTACAACTGCCTCAAAAAAGCGAATGTGCTGACAATCGGCAACCTGCTCCAGATCTCCGAGAGTGAGCTGATGCAGATCCGCAACTTCGGCAAGAAGTCACTGACCGAGGTGCGCGATAAGCTGTCATCGCTCGGTCTCAGTATTCTTGGGGCAACCGATGACGATACGGTTTATGCCGACGAAGATGACGACGCAGACGACGACGAAACAGCGGCCGCCGAGACCGATGAAGAATAAAGGACTAATTCGATGAACCACCGTATTGGAGGCCGCAAGTTCGGCCTGCCGAGCGATCAGCGCCGGGCACTCTTGAAAAGCCTAGTCCGGGCGCTGTTTGTTTACCAGACCATCCAGACAACCGAGACCCGCGCGAAAGATGTTCGCTCAATCGCCGAGAAGCTGATTACCGGGGCACGTGTTGACTCGCTTCACGCCCGTCGCCAGGCACGTCGCTACTTGGGTGACGAGACACTCGTGCACCACTTGTTCACTGAGATCGCGCCGGAGTTCAAGACCGGCTCGGGGTATACCCGTGCGGTCAAAATCGGCCAGCGGCGCGGCGACGCGGCGACGATTGTCCAGTTGTCGCTGGTTTCCGAGCGCACGTTCGGAATGCCGGTGACGCCGGAGAAGACCGGCCAGCCGAACCGGGTCCGTTAGGCCGCCGTGCGACCTCAAAATCTTGTGCGAACGCTGAGGCTGACGGTGGAATACGACGGCACTGAGTTTCGCGGCTACCAGCGGCAGGGACAGGGTGAGCGAACAGTCCAGTCGGTGCTGGAAGAAGCGCTCCGCAGCCTGTCGCCTCGCGATGAGTTCCTGCTAAATGGTGCGGGCCGGACAGATGTTGGGGTTCATGCGCTGGGGCAGGTGGTCTCATTCCAGACAGCGAACTTGCTGCCGATTGAGCGCTGGGCCATTGCCTTGAACTCGCTGCTGCCGCCGGATGTTGCGATTGCACAGGCTGAGGAAGCTGATGACAGCTTTCACGCCCGGTTTTCTGCCAAGCAGCGCACTTACGGGTATTTGATCTGGACCCGCCGGACCCGCTCGGCGCTCTGGGGCCGTTACAGCCAGCATTACCGGGGCGCTCTCGATGTCCCGCTGATGCGGGAGGCCGCGCAGACACTGGTCGGAGCGCATGACTTTGCGTCCTATGCCCGTTATGGCGGCAATCCGGGTCGGACGACGGTGCGTGATCTGCGCCGGCTGTCGGTACGGCGCGTCTCGAACGGCTTGCTGATCACGGCGACGGCAAATGGCTTCCTGCGGACGATGGTTCGTAACTTGGTCGGCGGCTTGATTGCCGTCGGTTCCGGCAAAATACCGATTGAAGCTTTGACGGAGATACTGGAAACGCGAGACCGGGTGAAGAATCCGATCCCGCCCGCTGTGCCGCAAGGATTATTTTTGTGGCGCGTTGACTACTAATTATTGGAGAGATTAAGATGCCGACCTATAGCGCAAAGCCGCTGGAGATGGAACAAAACCGAAAATGGATTGTTTTGGACGCGACCAATCAATCTATGGGCCGCCTTGCTGTGGAAGCCGCCAAGATTTTGCGGGGCAAGAACAAGCCGGAGTTCACGCCGCATGTGGACTGCGGCGATCATGTCATCATCATTAATGCCGCGAAAGTCATGCTGACCGGCAACAACAAAAAAGACGAGCCGATCTATCGGCATACGCTCTATCCGGGCGGTATTCGCAGTGTCACCCGTGGTCGTGAGATCGAAAAAGACCCCGCCGTCGCCATGATGCGCGTCGTCAAGGGGATGCTGCCGCACAATACGCTTGGGGCGCAGACACTGAAAAAGCTTCGCATCTACGCTGGGCCGGAGCATCCGCACCAAGCGCAGAAGCCGCAGGACGTTGCTTAGTTTACGACACATTTAGGGAATAATCATGGCAGAAACAACAACACGCTACTACGGGACGGGCCACCGCAAAAACGCAACCGCCAAAGTCTGGCTGTCGTCGGGACCCGGCACGATTACGGTCAACAACCGCACGACCGGTCAGTATTTTGGCCGGGCTTCACTTGAAGCGCTGATTATGCAGCCGTTTGAGGTGACTGAAACCGTGGGCCGCTTCGATGTCTTTATCAAGGCACTTGGCGGCGGTATCTCCGGTCAGGCTGGCGCGGTGCGTCACGGCATCGCGAAAGCGCTGGTCGAGTCCGATCCCGACTTGCGGCCTGCGCTGCGAAAGCTTGGCTACCTGACCCGTGACCCGCGTGTCAAAGAGCGGAAAAAGGCAGGCCGGAAACGGGCACGGCGCGGCTTCCAGTTCTCCAAGCGCTAGAGATTGGCGTTCAGGGAACTTTTGCCGGGGCTTGCCGTCGTAAGAAAGATGAGGTAAGGCTATGCTCCCCCTTGCGTTTGGGTTCGGCAGTCCGGCAGATATTGCGATTATTCTTGTTGTGGCCCTGGTTATCTTCGGGCCGAAGAAGCTGCCGGAGATGGGTAAGCAGCTCGGACAGGCACTCCGCGAGATGCGTAAAGTGACTGACGAGCTGACCGGGGCCGTGCATTCGGTCCATTCGGAAGTTGAGTCGGTTTATAAACCCGTGCTGACACCGC
>JAYVVR010000006.1:0-2358 GCA_043786835.1 Armatimonadota bacterium
GAGCAGCTTTGCTCATTGAGTTGCCTGGTTGTGCATACAAACATTCTGAGGCGTTACTTATGCGTTAGAGTCGGCTGTTGAAAGTGGATGCCTTGGTCAATCAGCTTACCGTAGGCTAGGACGATTCGGTCTCAGGCCAGATCAATCGCCACGAAAGGGGACACACTCAATGACAAACGACAACAGCGATCAAGCGATGGAGACGTCAGCGGTGCCAGATGATGGCGAGGGCGGGGGCGAGAATGAAGGCGACGCGACAGGGCCCGGCGCGTCGTTTTCTATAGTTGGCGTCGGCGCTTCGGCGGGTGGGTTGGAGGCTTTCAAACAACTGTTCCAGGCCTTGCCTGACGAAACGGGCATGGCCTTCGTCTTGGTGCAGCATCTGGCTCCGTCGCATCCCAGCGCCCTGGCGGAAATTCTCTCACGGGAGACAAAAATGCCAGTCCTGGAGGTTCAGGACCGAGCTGAAGTCGAGCCAAATCATGTCTACGTGATTCCACCCGACCACAGTATGGTCATTTCCCGCGGCTCGCTGCAATTGTTTCCCCGGCAGGCCGGTATTCATCATCCGGTCGACCAGTTCTTTAGCTCGCTTGCAGAGGAACAGGGAAGCCGGGCAATTGGCGTGGTCCTGTCGGGCACGGCCAGCGACGGCACACTTGGCCTTGAGGCCATCAAGGCTGAGGGCGGTATAACCTTTGTACAAAACGACAGCGCCCAGCACGAAGGCATGCCGCACAGCGCCATTGCATCGGGCTGCGTTGACTTTGTGTTGTCGCCGGAGGAAATCGCCAGGGAATTGATTCGTATCAGTCAGCTGCCGTACGTGGCGACCGAAGTTTCTAACGAAGAGTCGGTTGACCGGCAATATCTTGATCAGGTTGTGCAAGTACTTCTCGATGCCACGGGCGTTGATTTCACCGGCTACAAATACAACACCCTGTACCGCCGCGTCACCCGCCGCATGGTGTTCCAGAAAAAAGAATCGCTGCTCCAGTATGTTGAACACCTGCGGCAAACTCCGGCCGAAGTTGACGCCCTTTATCAGGACATATTGATCAGTGTCACCAGTTTTTTTCGCGACAAAGAGTCTTTCGAGGCGCTTAAAAACACGGTATTTCCCCGTCTTCTGAAAGACCGATCCCGCAACGACCCGGTGCGGCTCTGGACGCTCGGCTGCTCGACTGGCCAGGAGGCCTATTCCCTGGCCATGGCCTTTACCGAGGCTGCTGAGGCTGCGGGCAGTTCCGCACCGCTGCAGCTCTTTGCCAGTGACCTCAACGCCACAGGTATCGAGAAAGCCCGGGCCGGCGTTTATCCGATGGACATTGCGCAAGACGTCTCGCCTGAACGTTTGCGGCGCTTTTTCACCGAGGTGGACGGCAGTTACCGAATCAGCAAGTCGATCCGTGAATCTTGTGTGTTTTCCCGGCACAACGTGCTGGCCGATCCGCCTTTCTCCCGCATTGACCTGATCAGCTGCCGTAATTTGCTGATCTACATGGAGCCAGTGCTTCAGCGGCGCATCATGCCGACGCTGCACTATGCCCTTAAGCCCGCGGGCTGCCTCTGGCTCGGCGGTTCTGAGACCATCGGATCTTTCCGAAACCTGTTTGAGGCCGAGGACGCCAAGCACAAGATTTATGTCAGGAAGCCGAACGCCAGCCTTGAACGCAGCTTATTCCCGCTGCAATACGGCGCCGCGCCGCGCCTTCCGTTTGCCCCGATCACGGCACGGCCTACTGAAAGCGTGGATTTGCACCGGGAAGCGGACCGGCTGCTCTCGGCAAAGTTTGCTCCGCCCGGGGTGCTGGTCTCCGCCGATCTGGATATTTTGCAGTACCGCGGCGACACCGGCCCCTTTCTGGCGCCGACTCCGGGCAAGGCCAGCCTGAACCTGCTGAAAATGCTGCGGGAAGGCCTGCTGGTCGGTGTCCGTGCCGCCGTGCTGCGCGCGTCCAAAGAAGGCGCACCAGTGCAGGAGGCCGGCCTGCGGGTGAAATCCGGACGCGACTGGACCGAGGTTCGCATCGAAGTAATGCCGATTCGGGGCGGTGGCGGCAACGCGGGGGGCTTCCTGGTGCTGTTTGACGACAGCCAGGCGGGCCGGCCCATACATGCCGCTGGAGAAGGCCCTTATGACGCGGGCCGACCAGTGCCGCCCCAGCCGGACGCAACAGGTTTGTTGGCCCCGCCCTGGCCCAATTCGGAGCAAGCGCACCTGACCCAAGAGCTGGCAGCCACGCGCGAGTTTCTGCAGTCCGTGATCGAGCAGCAAGAGGCGGCGAACGAGGAGCTGCAATCCGCCAACGAAGAGGTTCAGTCAGCCAACGAGGAGCTGCAAAGTACCAACGAAGA
>JAYVVR010000007.1:0-6781 GCA_043786835.1 Armatimonadota bacterium
AGACGGCCATGGCTTTGTAATGACTAAGATGCCGGTCTGGTCGGTGCCGTGGGGCAGCGGCTCGCCGGCTTCATCTACGACTTCGGCGCTGATACCAGGAAAGGGACGGGAGGCGGACGCGGGCTTTGTTGCGGAGATGCCCGGCAGGGGCGTAATCATAATCGCGCCGGTTTCGGTCTGCCACCAGGTGTCTACAATGGGGCACTTTCCACCGCCGATATTTTTGTGGTACCAGAGCCAGGCTTCGGGGTTAATCGGCTCACCGACCGAACCCAGCAAGCGAAGCGACGACAAATCGTGCTTCGCAGGCCAATCAACGCCCCACTTCATAAAGGCGCGAATCGCTGTCGGAGCAGTGTAGAGTATTGTGATGCCATACTTTTCAATCAAAGTCCAGAAACGGTCGCGCTGCGGCCAGTCGGGAGCACCTTCGTACAAGAAAACCGTGGCACCGTTTGCCAGCGGCCCGTAGACAACGTAAGAATGGCCGGTGACCCAGCCGACATCGGCGGTGCACCAGTAAACATCGTCGTCTTTGATGTCAAAAATGTACTTTGTCGTGACTGCCGCGCCGGTCAGATACCCGCCGGACGTGTGCAGAATCCCCTTTGGCTTTCCGGTAGACCCCGACGTATACAAGATATAGAGCGGGTCTTCGGCGTCCATCGGTTGTGCATCGTGCTTGATGTCTGCCTCATCCATCAGCCGGTGCCACCAGAAGTCGCGGCCCTGCTTCATGTGAACATGCTTGGCATCTTCGGTACGGTTGACGACGATCACTTTTTCAATGGTCGTCTCGCCCTCAAGCGCTTTATCCGCTAAGTCTTTGAGGCGGACCGGAGCGCCGCGCCGCCATCCGCCGTCGGCGGTAATCAGCAGCTTGGATTGGCTGTCGGAAATGCGCTCGGCGAGGCTGTCCGCCGAGAAGCCGCCGAAGACAACCGTATGCACAGCGCCAATTCGGGCACAGGCCAGCATCGAAATCACGGCTTCGGGGACCGACGGCAGGTAGATGGTTACCCGGTCGCCTTTGGTGACGCCGAGACTCAAAAGTACGTTAGACAGCTTGCAGACTTCCCGGTGCAGGTCCCAGTAAGTGAGGACACGGCTATCGCCCGGCTCACCCTCGAAGATCAGCGCCGCTTTGTTACGACGTCCATCGGTCAGGTGTCTATCTAAACAGTTTGCCGCGACATTAAGCTGCCCGCCGACAAACCATTTGGCATGAGGCGGGTTCCATTCGCAGACCGTGTCCCACGGCTTTGTCCATTGAAGCAGATCAGCGGACTGCTTGGCCCACCACCCTTCCGAGTCGGCTGCCGCGACATCATAAACGCCTGCATCGCTGATATTCGCCTGCGCGATGAAGTCCGCTGTCGGCGCAAAAGTTTTTTGTTCGTCTGCCACTGTGCATAGTCTCCTAGAAATAAGTTAACGAAAAAGGCGCGAGATAGGGACGCTGAGGCCCGGCAGTGTCTCTTCGCCGTCGAGAATGTCACGTTCACCTAAAGAGAGCAGTGCCTGATTTGTGCGGTAAGTTGTCAAAAGGCGCATTTTTGTGTTTAACTTCCACACTCAGTTGGCGCCAAGCTCCAGCCAGAGTACGACTTTGGCGGAGACTTCGCTCTTAGTGTTATTCGGTGTGCGTGTTTCCAGCACAAGGTCAGGCGCTAACACGGTGTCCGGGTCGCGGCAAACTAAAAACCCAGTTCCGGCAGCGAACGTTCCGCCCAAGCCGCTGTCCATGATGATACTGCCAGCATAAAAGGAGAGCCGGGACGCGCGGCTTCCTTGTAATCCACTGTTTGGTAACGTTGAGTGAAGTTCTCCACGAGCAAATTCATACCGATAGCCCCGCGCCGACAAACTCTCTAAATCTTCGGCGGTGTAAGCGGCGGGTTTTGCCGGCGTCGAGAGCGCTATGATTTGTCTACTCCATCGGGTACTTGAGGCCCCACTGGGCGCGGAGGGTATCCATCGTCTGCATCACAGACAGCGTCTCGGCTAGCGGCATAATAGCGCTTTCGGTTTTGCCGGCCCGCAGGCAGTCCATGACCTCTTGAGCCTCGTAATTGAAGCCGCCGTTCTGGTAAGGGATCGAAAGCTCTTCGCTTTTGCCGCCAGCGTTGACCGTTACTTTAGACAGGTTCCAGAACGGCGCGTGCAGCTTGATCGAGCCGTCAGTCCCAAAGAGTGTGGCTTCCGATGGCGTATTGATGCGGACTCCGGTCACAATGGACGCAAGCTGCCCGCCCGCATACTTCAGAGTGATGGCGGCCATTTCGTCTACGCCGGTCGCGCCGATCTGGGCTAAACCCGACACTTCGGTCGGTGTTCCTAAGAACATAGACGCCAGCGAGATTGGATAAACACCGACATCGAGCAGGCCGCCGCCGGCCAGCGCGGGATCGAACAAACGGCCTTCGGGGTTGACATCGGTGCGAAATCCGAAGTCCGCCTGGATCATGCGAACTTCACCGATTGCCCCAGACGCGACTAGCTCGCGTACTTTGACCATGGCGGGAAAGAACCGTGACCACATGGCTTCCATGACGAATACGTCTTTGGCGCGGGCAAGATCAATCACCTCGGCCGCTTCCTTGGCGTTGACAGTGAATGGCTTTTCGAGCAGGACCGCTTTGCCGTGATTGAGACAAAGCAGCGCCGCGTCTTTGTGGTGGGGATGAGGGGTGGCGATATAGACAGCCTGGACATCCGGGTCGGCTGCCAGCGCTTCGTAGCTGCTGTAACGCTTCGGCGCGCGATGCTTGTCGGCCATTTCGTTGGCCCGCGCCAGCGTTCGGGAGCCGACGGCATAAAGCGTTGCGCCAGGAACAGTGACGAGGCTGTCGGCAAAGCGCTGCGCGATAGAGCCGGGACCGATAATGCCCCACTTGATAGTTTCGGAAGTGATTGGTGTCAAAGAAATGCCCTCACAGTGTTGATGTGAGGGTGTTTCACCGCCGACAGGCATTATTCCTGCTGAACTGCTTCCTCGCTGTGCGGCGGGTGCGCGTAGACGAACAGCAGCTCTTCCTGTCCGAACATATCTTTGTCATGGTCACGGTGGAGATGGTATTCCCAGCAAAAGTCTGCGAGCCAGCTTTCCATCTGCTGCCGGCACTCCGTTTCGTCCGCGCAGTCCATCGACTCCATCACGGTTGCCTCGGGGACACGGGCGGTCCCACCCTGTTTGGTCACTTTCACAATTTCTCGAACCAGAGTTTCAAGTTCCATCAGTTTCTCCACACGTTGTATTTTATATCAATGCTTCAGTGATTAAATACGCGACATCGCAGAGAGATTCCTTCATCTTAACGCTTGGATCATCAAAATAAACTGAGCTGGAGCGAACGGTGGCCGGGGGTCCAAACGGCGGAGGGGGTGTCGCGTTTGGCAACATCGAAAACGACAGGGCAGTTCGTCTCAACAGCAACGGTCGCTTTGGCATAGCCAAGGGCCAGCTTGGGGGTATTGTTTTCTTTAGACAGATGCGCGAGCCAGACTGTATGCGGCCCGTGGTTCAGCGCGTGTTCACAGAGCAGTCCAACGGCGGCCTCGTTAGACAAGTGGCCATGGTCGCCTAAGATACGCGATTTCAAGTAACCGGGGTACTCGCCGCCCGTAAGCCGATGCACGTCATGGTTTGCTTCCAGCACCAGCAGATGCGCCCCGCGTATCGCCCGGCGCACTGTGTCTGTCACATGGCCTAAATCGGTCAAGTGGCTGACTTTCTGGCCGCTCGGCGTGTGCCTAATATTGACTCCGACAGGGTCAGCGGCATCATGCGGGACTGGAAACGTCTCGATTTCTAGGTCTCCGACACGCCACTTATCCCCAACCGGCAAAATCAGATGCGGCGTCAGCGTTTTGCGCTTGTAGAACGTCGCCAGAGTTCGCTCGGAAGCGATCAATGGCACCCCGTGACGCTTTGACAGGGCATGAGCGCTTTGGATATGGTCGGAATGCTCATGCGTGATGACCGCGCCGCTGAGATCGCCCGGCGCAAGCCCTTCTTTTGCCAGCGCGGCGACCAGCTTCCGCATCCCTACCCCGGCATCAATCAGCAGCGAGATTTCGCCGGCGCGAATCAGTGTCGCATTGCCGGACGACCCCGAAGCGAGCGCATGAACAGAAAACGTCGAACTCATGCACCCAGTGTACCCGAAGCGGCCACGAACCAAAGTCAGCCGACGATCATTTTGAGCATGTCCGGGCTAGACGTGATAATGCCGTCCACGCCGTACACATGGTGCATTCGGCGCATATCCTCGGACAGCTCGACGCCGAGCGCGTAAACCAAAATCTCGCGGCGGTGCAGAAAGTCGACCCGTTCCGGTGTCAGCAGGCGATGATGCCAGGTGACTGCCTCTGTATCAAGGTCGAGCAGCAGACGCGGGGTGATTTTCGCCCCTTCGTCCATGCCGAGCGTGTGGGCGAGGGGGATGCGCGGGTCGAGGCTTCGCAAGATGCGCCGGCTGACGTCCCCCGCCCCGGCGACCAAGAGATCGGACAGTGGAAATTGGGACTTGCGAATGGTACGCGCAAGCAGACCTTCGGTGCCGGGTTCCTTGAAGTCAAGCATCAAACCGGCTCGGACTCGCGCGGCGAACGTCAGAGCGTCATCTAACGTGAGCAGGGTCTGGCCCCATTCGCCTCCGTGCCGACGCCACTGAAACAGTGAACGGTCCGGCAGCGGCACTTCCTCGCCATCGAGGAAGTGGACATTTTCCTGGTCTAGCACCAGCACATCGTCGCGGGTACGCCGGACATCTACTTCCAGCATCGTCGCGCCGACTGAAATCGCCCGCAAGAGTGACGCCAATGTGTTCCCCGGCGGCTCCAAAAGTGGAGCGCCGCGCTGGCCGACAATGGAAAACACACGCAGCTCAGACCCCATAAGTTTAGGCAAAACATTAAAACGAAAAGGGAGAGCGGCTGCTCTCCCCTACCAAAGCCATTATTCAAGTTCCATTTCGTCGCAGGCATACAGCCCTCGCAAAAGCTCTTCAAGCTCACGATGGCAGTTCGCGCAGTGAAGGACACACTTTTCAGCTTCTAGAAGCACAACCGGCCAGCGCTTCAACAAGTTTACTTTGCTAAGTGGAAACTCTTTCTGCTCCCGATCTCGGTGGTGAAACTCAAGCGCAGCCGTACATTTATGATAACCGCAAACTGAGCATTTCCCGCCAAGCAGCTCAACCAACCGCTCTTTCCGTTCCCGTCGTTCTCGTTCTTGATACTTACGAAACTTCTCCGCGGGATCGGAGCGAGGCACCTTCATATTTCGCGTATTGTGCAGTCCAAAGGGCGAACACGTCAAGCAAAACTTGCGGTTCTTCAAGTTTCGCTGTTTGCCATCAATCACACACGTAAACGGGATTATTTGCCCGCAAACACAGGCTCGAATACTCATGGACATCCGTTTCCAATCTGCGCCAACACGCTCGTAAGTGAGAAAAACTATGCCACCTGCCGGACTTGAACCGGCGACACCTCAATTTTCAGTCGAGTGCTCTACCAGGCTGAGCTAAGGTGGCTTACTGTTTTACTGTATGGGAGAATACATTTAGTGAGTGTTTTTTTGTGGATATTTTGCTTGTGTTTCTTAACACATTCGAGTATACCTTAGTCTTCTTGCGAAATGCAAGAGAAGCTGTGGCTCTTTCAAAAGCTGGTAGGCGAGCAGGGTTTCGAACCCCGGACTTCTTCCGTGTAAAGGAAGCACTCTAGCCACTGAGTTACTCGCCCAAGACTTCTGATTATACCTAGGCCAGCAGCGAGTGTCAAGACCAATGCAAACCAGCTTTCGGGTAAAATAAGTCGTATGAGACTCCTCTTTTGCGCCGATCCGCTGCACCCTCGTCGAGTGGACGACGCTTACCAAGCTGAATACGAAGCTGCCCGCCGCGCAGGGGCCGACGTGTCATTGCTTGACTTTGAGGCGCTGGTCTGCGAAAACGATCCTGAGTCAGCAGTCGTACAAGTCCCAGCGGCAGACGTCGAGACGCTAGCTGTCTATCGCGGATGGATGCTGACTGTTGACCGATATACACGTCTTTTTTCTGCACTCCAAGAACGGCGAATTGTGCTAATCAACACACCGGAACGATATGCACATTGTCACTTATTGCCCCTGTCTTATCCACAGATTGCCGCACATACGCCAAAGACACTTTGGGTTCCATTGGAAGAATTTGCGATGAATGACTTGGCGACCCATTTGCTGCCGTTTGGCACTGGACCGATCATTGTCAAAGATTATGTCAAATCGCGCAAGCACGAATGGGCGGAAGCGTGCTTTATCCCGTCTGCCGCCGACACTGACAATGCAGCGCAAGTTGTACAAACCTTTATGTCGCGCCAGGGAGACAGTCTTACCGGCGGTCTCGTCTTCCGGAAGTTTGAGGAGTTCGAGCCGCTGACGACACACTCCCAAAGCGGGATGCCGCTGACCCGCGAGTTCCGCCTGCTCTTTTTAGACGGCGAAGTGCTTCTGTCAAGTCGCTACTGGGACAGCGGCGACTACACGGACGAGACACCCCCCCGAGAATTGTTCACACAAATTGCGCGGACAATCTCGAACCGGTTCTTCACAATGGATGTCGCAAAAACAAGAACTGGTGACTGGAGGATAATCGAGCTCGGCGATGCTCAAGTTGCCGAACTGCCACCGGACACTAATCAGGCAGTGTTCTTCGGCAAGGTGTCGAAGCTGAAGGTTGAGACGGGAATTGTCTGACGCTGGGACTCACAGACGTGGCAGGCTTTCGTGAGTAGG
>JAYVVR010000008.1:0-2351 GCA_043786835.1 Armatimonadota bacterium
CACCACGCTCACCGTGCGGGTCTGCGGATTAACGCTGATTGAGTCCACATCCCCGATCAAGAAGCCGTCGGTGGCGAGCTGATCGGCGAGCTTGAGGCCTTTTGCGGCCGTGTCATACGGCGGCGCGACATCGGTTTCGGTCAGGCCGGCGACGCCGGAGTCCTGCACGGCCCGCTGGATTTGCGGCAGGTTCGGCGCGAAGCTGTTGGCCTTGTAACGTCCGATAGTGTTGAGCCGTGTCTTAATCGCATTCTCGACACGAGCACCGACAATGTCGGCGTCAAACCCGGCCCCAGCGGCATCGGTCGCTTTGTTGGCGAATGGGAACATCAGGATCGTCTGGATCGGGCCTTCGGAGACCGGAACGACCGGCATGCGGATGGCGGACAGGTCAGACATCGTTACCGGCGCGGCCCCCTGCGCCAGTGCCGCGGCCGGCAGCAAGGCGGGGGTCAGCAGAGACAGGGCGAGCGCCAGCGCAATCGGTCGCCGCCGCGAAATCCTCGATTGAGAAACAAATAGCATGAAATTATCCTCTCTGCAGTGCCATCGGCACTCTGGGAAGCAACAGTTCGAAGGACGCCCCCTCCCCCCTCGGAATGGGAGAGGGGAGTCCGAGGTTAAAAAGCGGCCAATTTATCTTATCGGACTCCCCTCTCTCACGAAGTGGGGGAGGGGCCGGGGGCCTCTTAAAACTCCTTAGAAAAGCGGGCGTATACGTCCGCCACCTTTCTCATGGATCGAGCTGCGGATCGCCGATCCCAGACCCGCTGGAATTGCCAGCGGGTTACTGAAGATATACGCATTGTCGTAGCCAGACTGCCCGTTGTCCTGCGAGTTTCGTGCGCCAACCCGGTAAAAGAGGTTTGTCGCGCCGCCGAAGTCTGCGTTCAGGTTGATGTTGTTGAACACGACCGCTGTGCCAAACGTCGCCGAGATCGTATTACTGGTTCCAAGCTGGGCCGGGTCGTTGTTGATTCCGGTGACTTGCGACGTCGATGTTGCGACCGTGTAGGTGCCGGCGGGAGCGTTGTAGGCCCGAACCCTGGAATTGAAGCCGGCATCCGGACTCACTTGCAGGATATAGTCGTTCGCGCCAGAAGTGGCGGGAACAGTGAAGTTGACGTTTGTCGGGCCGGTCGAGGTCACATTCGTCAGGCCAAGTCCAACCGGCTCGATATAGGTGATCGTATTCGTCGTTCGCAGGCCGGTCAGCTGGAATGTCTCGCCATGACCAGTCAAGCCGGACGTATTGCCGTTTGTGTTGGTGTTGCCGCCGCCGCCGTTGGTCGTGCCGCCGCCACCGTTGGTCGTGCCGCCGCCGCCATTGGTCGTGCCGCCGCCGCCGTTGGTCGTGCCGTTCGTATTTGTATTCGTTGTGCCGCTCGTGGTGCCGGTGCCGGGATTGATTGTGCCGGTGCTGTAAGTGGCCGGCTGGATGTACAAGCCTTCAATTGAATAAGAAACACGGCTGCCAAAGTTCAGCTCCGTACCAGGAATGCCATTGCGATAGCTAGCTGGAGTCGTTGTTGTTCCGGTCGTATTGGTCGTGCCGGTCGCAAAGGGGTTGGTAAAAACGGTCAGCGTCACCAGCGTACTGCTGTTGGACGGGTCAGGCTTCGAGGCTGTCACAGCAGTTTTTCGGTTGAAGTCGTCAAAGACTTGCAGGTTCTTTGCGGGACTGGAAAACAGCGGGATTTGCCCATAGCCGTTAATCCCAAGCAGGCCGGTGCCGTTGTTATTACCCCCGTTATTGCCGCCGCCGTTATTGCCGCCGCCGTTATTGCCGCCGCCGTTATTGCCACCGCCGTTATTGCCACCGCCGTTATTGCCACCGCCGTTATTGCCACCGTTATTGCCGCCCCCGGATTGGGAGCTGCCGCTGGCGACACCGATAGCGAGCAAGTTTGCGGCATTCGAGAGAGCCGCCGGGGAGTCGCTGCGATAAACGTGATACTCTAAAAAGTTCGTCGAGTTAATGTTGCCAATGTTACCGGTAATCCGCACGGAAACCGGCACAAAAGGGCCGGCGCCAGGATAACCGAGAGGGATGCTCGATGGACCGCCGATAGAGGACGACAGGCCGGAAACCGCATTGACGCCGCTGACATTCGCGCCGCCCAAAGTCTGGTCGCCGCCAGTATGACCTTTCTTGATTGCCGCCAGCAGTAAGCCGCCCGAGACCAGGGCGACGAGCAGGCCGGTGATGCCCTTGAAGGCGCTCGAATGGCTTGGGGTCGTCGGCGCATCGGCGGACAGGTCCGCAGCAGTTGCGGTGTTGTACGAACTCGTCGTTTTGTCAACCGAATAGGACGGCATATGGTAAATTGCCGTCGCCCGGTCACCCGGCT
>JAYVVR010000009.1:0-6780 GCA_043786835.1 Armatimonadota bacterium
CCGAATTGACTTTACCGCACCCTGTGTGCTACACTTCGCTTGCCATGACTTTTTCGAATTCTTGCTCCGTGCCGGTAACTTCGCTGTCCATAGACCAGCAGATTGCGCTACTTTCGCGCGGAACCGCCGATATTGTGCCGCTGCCTGAGCTAAAGGCAAAACTCCTCAAATCTGCCAAAGACGGCAGGCCGCTTCAAGTCAAGCTGGGCCTCGATCCAACTGCGCCGGACATTCACTTGGGGTTCGCGGTTGTGCTGCGGAAGCTGCGGCAGTTTCAGGACTTAGGGCATGAAGTCATCATCATTATCGGTGATTATACGGCACTGATTGGGGACCCGTCGGGCCGGTCAACAACCCGGCCCATGCTGTCTACGGCAGAAATCGAAGCCAATGGGCGTACCTATGTCGAGCAGCTGGCGAAGGTGCTAGACCGCGAAAAAACCGTCATTCGTTTCAATAGTGAATGGCTTGGGAAACTTAGCTTTGCAGACCTTGTCGGGCTGGCATCGAAAATGACCGTCGCGCAGGTGCTTCAGCGCGAGGACTTTGCCAATCGCTACCGGGACGGCCTGCCGATTAGCCTGCACGAGCTCTTGTACCCACTCGCCCAGGCGTATGACAGTGTCGCGATCCACGCCGACATCGAAATGGGCGGGCAGGATCAGACGTTTAATAATCTCGCTGGCCGGATGCTGCAAAAGGAAATGGGGCAGGAGCCGCAGGTCGTCCTCTTAATGCCGCTTTTGGTTGGCCTCGATGGCGTCAAGAAGATGAGCAAGTCGCTCGGTAACTATGTCGGCATCTCCGAGCCGCCCAGCGAGATGTTCGGCAAGCTGATGTCGCTGTCGGATGAGCTGATGCCGATATACTACGAGCTATGTACGGATGTCCCGATGGACGAAGTTGGCGTACTAACCAATTCGGCACAGACGCACCCGCGTGAGTCGAAAAAGCGGCTGGCCCGCGAGATTATCACGCTCTACCACGGCGCGGACGCCGCACAGACGGCGGACGACGAGTTTGAGCGGGTGCACAAAGAGCATCAAGTCCCGGAAGACATGCCGGAATTCGCGGTTCCTGCCGATCTCTGCGATGCTGCCGGGGCGGTTCGAGTGACTGCGCTGCTGGTCGCCGCGAAGCTTGCGCCATCGTCAGGCGATGCCAAGCGTCTGATTTTGCAGGGCGGCGTGAGTCTTGACGGGGAGAAAATCACCGATACCGCCACGTCCGCCGTCATGCAGACCGGGCAGGTCGTCAAAGTAGGCCGGAACCGCTTTGTGCGCCTGATCGTCCCGGAAACGAACAAGTAGTCTTGCACTTGATAGGATGTCGAATGGCCGAACTGGAAACACAACCCATGGTACTGGAACAACTGCCGCTGGAGGAAGCCCCGCCCGGCGAGGCCCTTCCGGCTGCCCCGCCGCCGACTGACCCGGCGCTGTTTGAGTCGGAAATGAACCCGCATCTTGACGCCCTATACCGCAATGCCCTGCGTCTGACCGGAAATCCGAACGACGCCGAGGATTTGCTGCAAGATACTTATCTTCGGGCGTATCGTTTTTTTTATCAGTATCAGCCGGGAACCAATGCAAAAGCGTGGCTGTTCCGAATCATGAACACGGTTTTCTTAAACGACTACCGAAAAAAGTCCCGGCAGGGTGAGACGGTTTCGTATGACGGGCTGGAAGACTTTTATCTTTACAACCGTTTGTCCGAAGACGGCCTCGGCGGGGATCACCCGGAAACGGAAAACCCCGAAAAGGCGGTCTTAGAAAAGCTAGACATCGAGATTATTCAGCAGGCGATTCAGGCGCTTCCGATTGAGTTTCGGGATACTGTTGCGCTGGCGACTGTGGAAGAGATGTCATATCAAGAGATTGCGGACATGCTGGAAATCCCTGTCGGCACAGTTCGTTCGAGGCTGTCGCGGGGGCGGAAGCTGCTGCAAAAAGCATTGTGGGAGTATTTAAGCGGGGAGGAGTCCCTTTCCGCAGAAGCAGTCGGATAAGGCACGAATGTGGAACAGCCATTGAAAGATAAAGACGCCGAAATGCAGCGGACCGCCGATTGCGCGGGCGCAGACTTTTACTCATGCGAGGCGGCTATCAAGCGTCTGAATGAGTATTTAGACCACGAGATGACCGCTGAGGAGCGGGTCGTCGTGCTAAAACACCTCGAAATCTGCCGGCCCTGCTTGAAGCGGTTCTCGTTTGAGCAGACATTGGTGATGTCTATGCGCGAAAAAGTCTCTCTGCTGTGCATTCCTCCTGCACTGCGGGAGAAACTGTTTTTATTGCTGCGCGACTAAGAGCAGTCAAGAACCCCTCCCTCTCGTTCCTCGCTCCCTCTCGTTCCTGGCACTTGCGGCCTCCTGCCTCAGTGTCGCTCCCTAAGCACTGGCTACCTGGAAGGCCCCTGTTAGGGAAGGGTTTCGGAAAAAGAAAGCCCGTGTCTCTCGATGAGAGGCACGGGCCGCTGTCTTCTGTCCTGACCTCTTCATTGCCCTTCCCTAACAGGGGAGGGGTCCTAATTGTCCGCAAACGGATCATCCAGGTCATCGTCTGCTGGGGGCTGATAGCGGGAGCCGCCGGGTGCGGGGCGGGGTGGGGCATTATTGGCGGCGGCGGGACGCGCCGGAGCCGGCGCAGGCCGGGCGGGGGCGCGGGCCGGAGGCGGAGAGGTGGGGGCCTCGTCGCCGTAGCCGGTATCGCCGCCGGGGTCGGCATCCGCATAGTTATCGCGCCCACGTCCGCCCCCTGCGCTGTAGCCGTTTCCGCCCCCCCCGCCTTCTTCGCCTTCTTTCGGGCGATCCAGCGATTTCAAGTTATCTACGACGACTTCGGTATCGCGACGCTTTTGGCCGTCCTGGGTGACATATTCACGGACTTGCAGGCGGCCTTCGACAGCAACCAGTCGGCCTTTGCCCAGATAGTTCGCGGCGTATTCCGCCGACTGACGCCAGGCGACGATGCTGAAAAAGTCGGCCTGCTTTTCTTGACCGTTGGTGCGGGCTTCCGCCGACATCGGGCGATTGACCGCAAGGCGGAACGAGGTCACGGCAATGCCGCTCGGCGTATATTTTAGCTCAGGGTCGTTAGCCAGTCGGCCAATTAAGATAACGCGGTTCAGGTCCATTTCTTTTGCTCCTTTAGCTGTTCTCGTAAACCAATGCAGTTGTCATTGAGCAGTGTTAGTTTCAAACAACCGGATTCGGTGTTTCTTCGGTATTCGGTGTTTCTTCGGTTTGGGTCGTGTCGGCCGCCGGGGCGGACTCGACGGCATCAGGCTTGACGGCATCAGACTCGACGGCCTCGGCTGCCGGGGCGGAAACTTCGGCTTCAGCTGCTGGTGTCTCTGCTGCTTCGGGTGTGGGAGCCGCTTCCACAACCGGTGCAGGGGCCGGCTCAGCCACTGCCGGGGCGGCGATGGGAAGCAGGGCTTCTTCGTCGTCGCGCCGGATAATCAGAAAGCGGATCTGGTCTTCGCTGATTTGGAAGACGCGGCGCAGTTCGGCTTCGACGGGCGGCTTGGCCCGGAACTGCATGACGGCGTAAATGCCTTCGGTGCGGCCCTTGATTTCGTAAGCAAGGCGGCGTCGCTCCCAGACGTCAAGCTTTTCAAGCTGACCGCCGCCAGTTTCGACGACGCCCCGGTACTTCGCGGTGATCGCAGCAATGCGCTCGTCCCCAAGATCGGGGTCCATGATGAAAACTGCCTCGTAAGGCTGCGTGATGGCGATGGATGGCATAAAATGCCTCCTCTCTGTGGTCTTGGATTTTTGGCCCGTCCCGACTCGCCAAAGTCGGCAGGGGCAGAGAGGAACAGAAAACAAATCCCGTTCAACAATCCGTTCATTATAGCACGGTGCCAGCCCAAATTACAAGCGGCAGAACTAAGGACAGTAGGCCAGCAGTAAACAGACATCATCCTCGAAGCGGCCGCCTGCCCAGCCGCGCACGGCGTCAATCAGCGCTCGCCCACCGTCTTGCAGGGTCACGTCCGGCAGAAGGGACGCTGCTTTTGCCGACAAGGCCTCAAACCCGAACCGCTCCTGTCCGCGCCTGGCTTCCGAAAGGCCGTCGGTCGCAATCATCACTGTGTCGCCGGAGGCAAGCTGGACTTCGGTTGCGACATACTCGACATGGGACTGGGCCCCGAGCAGCAGGCCGCTTGCCCCGACGATTTTCAGTGCACCGTCCGCCCGGAGCACCGGCAGTGGCGAGCCACCGGCAGTAGCGTACGACAGGCGGGCGGTGTCCGGGTCAAATAGGGCAAGAGACACGACGACCTGATACTCGTTTCCAAAGTCGCCTTGATGCTGGGCTTCGCAGACGAAATTGTTGAGTTGGGCCAGCGCCGTTTCCGGCCACGGGTATTCCCGAAGAATTGTTCGCAGCGCAAACTTGACTTCGGCAATCATGCTTGCCGCTTTGAGACCTTTGCCGGAGACGTCGCCGACAACCAGCGCGATTTTGCCGTTGCCATAAGTGAAGACATCGGAAAAGTCGCCCCCAACCAGCGCTTCGTCTGATGCAGCTTCGTAAAACGTCTCGATTTCCAGTCCAGGAAACACGCCGCCCGGCGACGTATGGAGCAAAATCTGCTGCAATGTCTCAGCAATGCGCCGCTCCCGTGCGTAGCTGGCTTCCAAAGCGGCCTGATGTTCTTTGCGCTCGGTGATGTCCTGGGAGTACAGCGCAACACCGTTCTCCTGCGGGAACACGCGAACCTGGAACCAGCGCTTCAAGCCGTCCGAATACGTCTCAAAGTCCACGCGCCGCCCGGCCTGGACCGCCTGCATGGTCTCGGCTTGGAACTCCTGGCCCTGCGAAAGCGGGTAGGCTTCCCACAAGACGCGCCCGATGATCGCCGATGGCTCGTGTCCAGCGGACTCAAGAACCCGCACCGAGCTGCCGTTCAGCGAGACAATGCGCCAGTCCCGGTCAAGCGCGACCTGCATGTCAGTGACGCTCTCTAAAATCTCTTTGGTGCGCCGCCCCACTTCCTCTGCTTCAGCCCGTTCCGCCTGAACACGCGCAAGCATCGCGCGGGCCTCTTCAGCCTGGATCCGCTCGGTGATATCCCGGACTAGCCAGCGCAGAGTCGGCGGGTCACCGAGCAGGCCGCCGAACAGCATGGCCGTGATCGCCGCGGGGAACCGGCCCGAGGGACGCCGCCGCATCTGGACGATCCATTCCCCAACCGGTTCTGCGCCCGGCGTCGTCAGCCCCAAGAGGCGTGTCTGAAACTCGGACAAATCGTGAGACGCAATCAGCGTCCCGAGACCGCGCTTCCGCAAAAAGCGCGGCGAGATATTTAAGAGCCGCGCCGCCGCCCGGTTGGCCTCTAAGATAACGCCCTCTAAGTCCGTGACGAGATAGCCGTCGGGGGCGAGCTCGAACAAGTCTTGATAGCGCTGCCGCTCGGCTTCCAGGCGCAGCCGGCTCCGCGACAGCTCCTCGTTCTGAACCCGCATTTCTTCTTCGGCGACCCGCAGCTCTTCTACCGACAGTTGAAGCTCTTCCATCGCCTGCGGCAGCAGGCCGCGCGGACGAGCCGGCTTCTCGCTGGAAAGGTCGCCGTCGGACTTTGCCCCGCTGTCGGGACTGGAAAAAGTAAGATTTGCCATGATGTGTATTCAGACTTTAAGCCGAAGACTGCTTTTCGATTAGTAGAATGACGCCACGAATGGTTTTCTCGACGCCAAAAAGAGGCGTCACGATGACTTTGCAGGTAAGCGGCTGACCGCGCCGGTTGCGGGTTTCGAGTGTCAGCTCTTGGTTCGCTGCCGTCCCCGCCAGGCAGCTATGGATCAGCGGCATCAAGGCCATCACGGGCAGGCCGATGTCAAGGCTTCCAAACGGCAGGTTCTGCACTTCGTCAGGACGCAGGCCCCATAGCTCCGACGACTGGGTATCCCAGATCTGTACTTTGAGATCCGCGTCCAGGGCGATGACGCCGCCGCGCAGGCTGCCGAGAATGCTTTCCATGTAGGCATTGACCAAGTTCAGCTCGTCCGACCGCCGGTTCACTTCGAGATTGACAACACGCAGCTCATCGTTGACGGACTGCGACTCATCGTTGATGGATTGCAGTTCCTCGTTGATGGATTGCAGTTCTTCGTTGGTCGTTTCAAGCTCTTCAACCGTAGATTGCAGCTCCTCGTTGGTCGTTTCAAGCTCTTCGTTCGCCGATCGCAGCTCTTCGGAGAGTTGCCAGCAGCGGGTGACATCGGTGAACGAAATGCTGACTCCGAGTGTTTCCCCATTTTCTTGGAGCGGGACAATCAAGGTATCCAAGTAGACGGTTTTGCTGCCGCTGGTCCAGGGAACGGCTTTGATGCTGACAGCTCGCCGCTCGGTCAACGTCTGCTCGATGCGCGACTTCAGCTCAATAGGCCGGTAGAAAACCCCCAGATCCTGCAAGGGCCGGCCAATATCGCGCGTGCTGAGATGGAACAGTGCCCTAGCCCGCTCATTTGACATCGCAAGCTGGCCATTGATATCCAGCACGATCTGGGCGGTGGTCGTCATCTGGAACGCCGCTTCGACGCCGGACTGGGCCATCAACAGAAGCGGGTCGCACGGGCCAGGCCGCGTGACTTTCGCAAACACCCGTCGCCGCAGATCGAGCGGCATAAACAAGCCTGTGTAGGCAAATAGCATTTCGGCCTTACCGAGAAAGAGGAAGCCACTGTCTTTGACGGCAAAATGAAACCGGGCCAGAATGCCGGTCTGCATCTCGGCATTGAAGTACATGATCGTGTTGCGGCAGAGCAGT
>JAYVVR010000010.1:0-2344 GCA_043786835.1 Armatimonadota bacterium
GACTGGTCATTTCTTACTTTTTAGTGACTGCAATTAGGTTAGCAGACACCTTGGAACTCGAAAAGACACAATCGGTGGCACGAAATCGCTCTGATAACCTGCCAGATAACCTGCCAGATAACCTGCCAGATGGCAGGGAGGCGCAGCGGCAGACGACCGCAGGCTCTGTATCCGGCGGCTGCCTTCAGCGGCGATGATAAAGTTTTCGGCAAAAGTAAGCATGGTGCAGCGGATATTCTAGCACAGGATTTTTGGGGTTGTCAAGCACCGCATGAAATTAGTTTCGGTTTTCGGGTAAATTATCAGCGTTAAAATGCCCAACTCGATTTTTACGCCTGCCGGAAGCCGTTATAACCACCCGGCGAAGATTGTGACTCTCGGGCATGTCTACGCCCAGGGAAAAGCCTCTGATGCGGGACGGGTTCGGGAAAGCCGGACCGAGTATAACGCCAGGATCATACAGGACAATGCCTGGTGGACACGGCTGATTCACGCGCTCAATCAAGGGCGGAAGTGGCCCTGAAACAGCTTTGCGCGGCCCTCGACCCGCTGCTCGAGCCGGGCATCGCGCTGGCTGTTGTCCCCCCGCACCGGGCGTTTCAAGCGTTCTGGCCGCTCCGCGCCCTCGCGCAAATGCTGGCGGAGAACGGGCGAATTGATGCGACATCCTGCCTGGTTAGGCACACGACCATCCAGCGCATCGTCTACGGCGGGCCTTCCACCCGTGCGTTGCACCGTCAGACCATCCAACTGGAATATGGAGAATTGGTAGAGGGCCAGCGGGTGCTGCTTTTGGACGACATCGCAAAAAGCGGGGCGAGCCTCATGGCCTGCCGGGAGCTGCTGCTGGGGGCCGACGCGGAAGAAGTGCAGGCAATGGCACTGGGGCGGGTTATCGTGCCGGACAGAGCATTCTTTTAGGAAACGCGCCGATAAACCTTGACGAAATCCTGATCAACCACATAAGCCGTTTCTGAGGCATCCACTGCCACCGCGTCGGCATACCCAAGCCGTGCCGTCTCCCTGCCCCCACTCCCTTCCCTGCCTGCCGCTTGTCCGAGGGAGGTCCCCTGCTCGGTAAAGACTTGAAGACGGCCTCCCTCCAGAACGAAAACGTGGCCGGCTTTTGAGCAGGCGAGGGCGGTGATGGCTGCAAACTGACCGGGTTTGTCGCCCGCGCTGCCGAACGCATACAAAAACGTGCCGTCAGTGCGGAAGACCATGACGCGGGTGCCGTCGCCGACAAACAGCAGCGTCTTAGATGCATTCATGGCAAGCGACGTGGGATGTGTCAGTTGTCCCGGTCCCGTTGCAGGGCCAAAGGTTTTCACCAGTTCCATCTGATTGTCAAGAATGGAAATGCTCCGTGCGCCGGGGTTCAGCATAAAGACGGTGAAGGCAGGCTTGCCTGACGGGCCTGCAATAACTCCCTCGGCGAATGCGGTAAATGTCTGGAAACTGACACCGGGAGTTGGGACCCGCAGGAAGACGGTCGGCCCTTTCTCCGTAAACGCTTGAAAATAGCCCGTCATCGCGTCAATCGTCGAAATCAGGCCGTCTGCACTGACCCCGATCCCCCTCGGATCGAACAAATGCCCTCTGATCGACATGGTCTTCGCATCCGGCATGACGACAAACGGGTGTCCATCTGCGCTCCGCATGGCGGCCCGCTGACCGAGCGGCATATCGTTGCCGGTTTCCGGGTTGCCGTTCTGGTCTACGCCGACCTGCTCCTCGGCCGGGTCAAGATTGCCGAAGGAGCAGCGGTATTTGCCATGGGTGTCGAACTCGACAATGCCTTCCACTTTCGCCGTGACGCAGACTCGCCCGAGACTGTCTACTGCAATTCCCTGGGCGCGGAACCCGTCGCCGTCCTTTGGAGTAATCTGGGTGGGGAACAACCCGGCGAACGCATAATGCAGCGGAGTTTGCCCCGAAGACGAAACAGGGGAATCAAGCAGCAGGCAGAAGCAGCTTCCAAGCAAGAGAGAAACGAGTTTCATGCAGGACCTCAGTTCAGGCGCGAGTTTCCACCCCCATTATAGCGATGTCCCACCTGCCTGTCAACAAAAAAGCCACTCTGCAAAGAGTGGCTTTTACCGTGTGTCAACAGTGGAGCTAAGCGGATTCGAACCGCTGACCTGTTCGATGCGAACGAACCGCTCTACCAACTGAGCCATAGCCCCTTACACATTCCTAGTTTAGCATATGCCGCCGGAAAATGTCAAGAGACACGCGCTAAGAGAAATTAGGGCGAACGGAGGAACGAGAGAGAAGGGTTCTCACTGAACCTGGTACACCGTGAACCGCTCATTTTTGTAGACTTCGGTAAGATACGGCGGCG
>JAYVVR010000011.1:0-2341 GCA_043786835.1 Armatimonadota bacterium
GCCATAGGAATAGCAAGGCGTCATTCATCCCCACCCACAAGGGGTAAACTCGCTCAGAAGCGAGTGGGGTTCTCTGACGCTCGAATTATAGAAAAGGGCAAACACAAGAGGGGCGGACACGAGGTTCGCCTCTCTTGTGTTTGCCCTCTTTTGTGTTCGCTCCTCACCGAAGGGAGTCAAAACAGACCCCACTTCTTCTTTTTCGGTGCACCAGGGCTTTCACCGTCGTCAGAGGGTTTCGGCCTCAGCTTTTGCAGCTCCTGAGCGGCATAGAGGCCCGGGTCGCTGTCCGGGTCAAGGTCAATCGCCAGCATAAATTGGGCCCGGGCGTCGCCGGGACGCTCGGCGGCGAGGTAACAGCCGCCGAGAACAGAATGCCGCAGGGCGTCATTGGGAGACAGCGCGAGTGCCCGCTCATAAAGGGGAATAGCCTGGTCGAGCCGCCCGAACATTGCGTGCAGGCGTCCTAAGCTGACCAGTGCTTTGTGATAGTCCGGGTCTTTTTCAAGCGCCGTTTCGTTCAGCCGAAGAGCCTCCGTCCAGTTTTCTTCCTGTTCATAGGTCCCGGCCATATTGACCAAAAGTGCCGGGTTATCTGGCGTATATTCCTCGGCTTTTTGCCAGAAGTTCCGCGCTGTTTTCGGGTCGCCTAAATAGATCGAGGCAAGGCCCAGTTCAAAATAAACGTCGCCTAAATCTGCGGGGTTCTCGGTGACAGTCGCTGCGCGGGACAGCCGCTTTCGAGCCATGCTGTAATCAGTCTGGGTTTTATACAGCATGGCGCTATTGTAGAGCGCGAGAAAGAAGTTCGGGTCGTGCTTTGCGGCCTGCTCGTAGTAGCCAAGCTTGGTTTCTGGAGTGCGGGCCAGTCGCTTTCCTTTTAGGAATGCGGTATAGGCAGGCCATGATGCCGTTGTCTGTAAAGCATCGGTGGTGAAGCTCCAGGGCGTATTGACGCCGAGCGTTTCCAGCAGCGCGATGCACAGTCGGTACTGCAGCGCAATTCCTAAGTCGTAGTCCAGTGTCAGGATTTCAGGCGCAGCACCGGGATCAAACGCTGTGAATTGGAAGCTCTCGGGTGCGGCGAACATTCCGGTTTTGGGGAAAAAGACCCTGAGTGAGACGGTGATTTTACTTAACGCCCCTGTCTCGACAGACCGCTCGCAGGCAAGGAAGCCGTCAATCAGCGCGTCACAGCTCGCTTTTTCGGCCAGCGCGTAGATTTCGGTTTCAGACAGCGGCAGGACAGGCCGTTCGCGCTTGTCCGCCCCGCCAAGGGCATCGTGAACATCGGCGTAAACAAAGCTGGCAGCTTCAACGGCGGTTTCAAGCGCCAGCAGAATGCCATGCTCGAACAGCAGAATGTCATCGCCGAACATATCCGCGCCAAAGGGCGCAAAAACCAGCTTTTGAGGGTTGTCCATACGCTTATTGTACCTGACTAGAAACGATGAGAGCGGAGCGGACACCCAGATTGGAAATCCGGGTCTTCTAAGATTGATTGTCTGCCTGCGTGGATATGAGACTAGGACAAACCCGCGTGACAATCCCATGTCTGCGAAGACAGAGAGTCGCACCTCAAAAGACCCGGATTTCCAATCTGGGTGCTCCCAATCCAGGTTCTTCACAATAGTTTAACCCATGCCTCTCTTTCAATTGCCTCTCTTTCAATTGCCCACAGTTTTGGCGGCATTTCTCGCGTCGCTGGTCGAGTTTGTCGAAGCGCTGACCATCGTGCTGGCTGTCGGGGCCATGCGCGGGTGGCGTCCTGCCCTTGCCGGGGCCGGGGCAGCGGCAGGGATACTCGCGGTAATTATCGCTGTGTTCGGGCCGCATCTCGCCCGGTTGGACGCCCATATCTTCCAGCTTGTCGTTGGCGTTTTGCTGCTGCTGTTCGGCCTGCGCTGGCTGCGCAAAGCGATTTTACGCGCGGCAGGAGTTCTGGCGCTCCACGACGAAGCGAAAGAGTTCGCCGAAACAGAGGCATCTTTGTCCGGCAAGCCTCACGGTGCAGGCTTTGATACAGGTGCGGCGCTGACGGCATTCAACGGCGTCTTTGTCGAAGGCATCGAAGTTGTTTTTATCGTGCTGACACTCGGCGCAGTCAGCCATGCGCTGGTTCCTGCCGCGCTCGGCGCAGGTGCGGCGGCCCTGCTGGTAGTTTTGCTAGGGGTAATTGCCCGAAAGCCATTATTGATGATTCCTGAAAACGCGCTCAAGCTGATGGTCGGAGTTTTAGTCTCCGCGTTCGGCACACTTTGGGCCGGCGAGGGACTGGGAATAGACTGGCCCAGCGGTGTCTGGTCGCCGCTGCTGCTGTCGGCAGGTTATTTCGGCGTTG
>JAYVVR010000012.1:0-2341 GCA_043786835.1 Armatimonadota bacterium
CGGGTACGAGGCACGCCTGCATCAGCTGACAGTGGGGCTGAGTATCGCGGGTGTGCCTGTCCATCAATACCGGCAGCGTTTTGGCTTTCGGCAGTTTCAGGTCCGTGCCAATCATTACTATCTTAACGGAATCCGGTGCAACTTGCGCGGTGACAACCAGCAGGAGGCAGACTTCGGCACCGACGCTTATGGTATCCGGCCGGGGTTTGGTCCCGCCTCCCCCGGCAATGCCGGGTGGCCTCGGGCCGTTGATAATCTGGAGCGCCTGAACTTCAATGTCCTCCGCATCCACCAGATTCCCGCCACGCCCTACATGCTGGATGTGTGCGACGAAAAAGGTCTCATGCTGATCGAGGAATCGCCCCTGCGCGGGTCAGAAGGAGGTGAAGATTACGAGCATGGACGCAGCAACATGCTGAATATGGACCGCGAGCTTGTACTGCGCGACCGCAATCATCCGGCCACGATTATCTGGAGTGCGGCAAACGAATGGTCCGACCCTATCAAAGATGCTGTCATCGTCATCCGCGGCGTAGATAACACGCGCCCAATCATCGCCGATGGAGTTGGGGATTTGGGCTTTCCCTACATCAACATTCAGCACTACACCGACGGTCTTGGGGCGCTTCCGCAGGATGGCGGCACACCGCGCACAGACCGCCCTTTCGGCGAAGGAGAAGCGCTTTGGCCGGCCGATAACTCACGGCGCGGCTTCACATGGATGGCGACCGGCACACGCCTGCGGCGCTTGAAACGCAACGACGACATTCGTAACTATATTTTGAATAATGCCTGGCCGAACTATGTGCCGGGCGAGTCGCCGGAAACAGAAGTTTTGGAGGCCTTTGTCAAGGGAGACAAGAATGCCCGCATCCTGCCGTCTCTTTCGGATCCCTGGCACAATGCCAGTATCCGTTTGATGCAGCAATGCTTCGCCCCGGTGTGTGTCTGCGATATCGGTTTTGACCAGGACAACAAGCGCAGCAATGCAAATGGAGACTGGCCGGTTTCGCCCTCGCGTGTTGCCCCCAGATCAAAAGTGACGCGCACTCTGGCAATCTTCAACGACGAGTTCACCGGGCGGCAAGTCCGTGTTGCCTGGGCTGTGCATCCGAGCGCTTCGTCGAAGACGGTACTGGCTTCCGGCAAGTCCGACCTGTCTATCCCTGTGGGTGAGATGACAACTCTGCCGGTGACATTTCAAGTGCCGGCAGACGGCACTCAGCTCTCCTTGACTGTAACAGCGACCAAGAGTGGTCGCCTCTGCTTCTCCGACGACGCCATAGTCTATCTCGCCGCCGCGCCCAGCGCAGCACTTTTCCCTGACGGCGATTACCTGATCACCAATGGGAACAGTGGACTGGGCGCGGTCAGCGGTCTGTATGAGGGCAAACCCGCTCTGGTGCAGGAAGCGCCTGATAGGCAGACTTCGGTGTGGCATTTGACGAACTTAGGGGGAAATGAGGTGTCTCTGACAGACTCGCGGGGGATGACACTGGGCACCACGGGAGCCTCTCTGGAGGACGGCGCGTTAGCGCAGACGGAGCCGCCTCAGCCGGGTGCAGCAAGTCAAATCTGGCAGGTGACATCGTTATCTGCCGGCGCTTGCACGCTTGCGAACAAGGCAAGCGGAAAACTGCTGGATGTCTATGCGTCTTCAAGAGAGCCGGGTGGCCGCATCACGCAGTGGAAAGCGAACGGCGGTCAAAATCAGGAGTGGGATTTGAAGCCGCTGCCGTCGGTTCCGCTTCCTGGCGGGGGCAAAACTGACATCCAGCAGAAGCGCTGAAAGAATCTGCTGAGTTCTGACTTCCACGATGAATCCACAGCTCGGCTCCGTCTGTTCGTACAAGATTTCGTGTAAACACGGGTTCAGTCGTGGCTTTTCCGTGGCGAAAGCAGCAAACAGGCGGCAGAAGGCGATTTCCGCGGTCATCAATTGCAGTCCGCTCGCTGATGCTGTTGGCTTTGAGGGCGAACCGGTTCGCTTGCTTAAAAAACCCAAGGCTTACAAGACACGTTAAAAGACAATCAAAAAAGACGCAGTCCCTCTCACGCATATTTTCTGCCTGCTCACCGGCATCAAGGCCACGTCGGATGCGTTCTTAGTTCTTCCATCCGGCGGTACCCGGTCGAACTTCGACGCACATAGGTACACGGCCGACGAAGCATAATGGAGGGAATGGTGAGCTGTTTGAGGTGTCAAGTGGACGCCTGTCAGGGAAAGTGGTACGGGATAAAAATCAGTGTGTTACTGGCTTACACGCCGCGCGAGATGTTTGCGATACGGGCGGCCTAGTCAAATGCTGTTAGATCATGCACTCACGGATTTAGCGGCGAG
>JAYVVR010000013.1:0-2336 GCA_043786835.1 Armatimonadota bacterium
TTCCTCTATGATCTCAAAAACCGCCCGTCCCGATGCCCTCGCCGCACTTTTGCTCTCCGTGCTCACGCTCTTCCGCTTCTGGTACGACACTCAGCACCAACTCTTGCAGGACGAAGCGTATTACTGGCAGTGGTCGCGCCATCTCGATTGGGGGTACTACGATAATACCCCGTTGATGGCCCTTGTCATACGCCTCTTTACAGGGCTTCTCGGCACGAATGAGTTAGGCGTCCGGGCCGGCGCGACCGTCTGCGCATTTATTGCTGGCCTCTTTATCTACTTGCTCGCCAAGCGATTATTAGGACCAACTGTTGCGCTCGCCGCGCTGGTGCTGGCGAATGTCGTTCCGCTGTTCGCCGCTGGATCGGTGATTATGACCCAGGACCCCGTTCAGCTCGCACTGTGGGCTGCCGCGCTGTACGTCATTCAGCGGGCGCTGACCGACAGGCCGAAGTGGTGGGTTGGGGCAGGGGTGCTGGCGGGCCTCGCGGCGGAAGCAAAGCTGAACGCGCTTTTGCTGCTCCCGAGTGTCTTTCTCTATATTCTGCTCTCGCCGGTTGCGCGGGATCGCTGGCTGCGCCGCCCCGAGCCGTATCTTGCCGGCGTCATCGCACTTTCAATGCTCGCCTCGTTTTTGTGGTGGAATCATACCCATCAAAACGCTTTTTGGATCCATGCTCATGCCATGAGTTCACGCGGCAGCGGCCATGACGGCTTAAAGTGGGTGGGGCGATTTCTCGGCGATCAGGCCGTTCTCCTCTCGCCGTTCGTCTTTCTCACTTACCTCTACACGCTCGGCGACAGCCTCAAGCGGGGTTTCCAGGAGCGCGACGAAGCCTACTTATTTTTATGGTGTCCTACCGTCGTTTCGCTTGCGGCGATTATCGGGACAGCGCTCAAAAGCAAGGTGGAAGGTAACTGGGCTGTTGACTCCTATATTTCAGGGTTTATCCTGACCGCCGCCGTGCTTGTCCGCTGCTGGGAAAGCCGTGTGATTGCAAAGCGCCTTTGGGTCGGCCTCTCCGCCGCGCTGGCATTATTCTTGACCCTTGCCGTCGCCCTGTTCCCGTCTTTACTCTACAGTACAGGGTTTCACTATCCCAAAGCGACCGATGACCGGACAAACGAGCTATACGGCTGGCAGCAGATGGCGGACAGGGTGATGCTGGAAAAATCAGCGATGGGCGGCAACCCATTCGTGTTCGGCATCAATTACCGGATGCCGTCGGAAGCCGCGTTCTACCTGCCGGGCCACCCGCAGACCTACGCACTGTTTCTAAACTACAAAGCTTCTGAGTATTTGTTCTGGGAAGACCCCAAAGCGCTAGTTGGCCGCGATGCGATCTTTCTCAACGACACCGACACTCAGGACCATTTTGACGATTTGCGGGCCGTCTTCACCCGTGTCGAGCCGCAGCCGCCGCTTCTTGTCACGCGCAATCCGCCGTACACGACACCCATTCGCACAATCCAAATCGTCCGCTGCTACGGCTTCAAGGGCTACGACATCAAACGGTGGCAGGACGGGTGGTAGGCAAAACAAGAGAGGAGCGAGGAAGTAAACTTCACTCGCTGTTAACGTCGTCCTTCGGACGAAAGAGTACAAGCACACGCAGTGTGTCGTCCGAAGGACGGTTCTTTCAGCGAATGAAGTTTACTTCCTCGCTCCTCTCCTGGCCCGCTAACTTTTCGCCCGCGAATACTGGACATAATGACCGGTTTGCGGGCCTAAAAAGACCGTGTCGTTGTCAGGACCGGTATTGAAGCGCAGCGTCTCGTTCTTGCTGCCGTAGAGCATCAGGCGGTTTTGAACGAGGCCCCACAAAAACGACTGCTCGCCGTTAGGGCTCGTCGTGCTGCCGCGTGATCCGGTGCCGTCGGCGTTGAAAACGTAAAAGTTGTCTGATTTCGAGGTCCAGCGGCCTGCCAATAGCTTGACCCGATAATCGCTGCCGTCGTTTGTGTTCGTGCCGCCTTGCAGCAGAAGCGGATTCCCAACAGGCGCGGGCGGCGGCGGGGCAGTCTCGGAACGGGCGGCAACTGCCGGCTCCGGCACCACTTCCGACGAGTCTGAGTTCAGTGAGCCGGCGAAATAGACGCCGAGCAGCACCAAAACCAAAACGACCGGGAATGCAATCAGCAGAGCGCGAGTGAGCTTGCCGAGGGAGGGAGGCACAGGCTTGTACGGTGTTCCGACAGGAGGAGGCGTGTACAGCGGCGGGACATACGTCGGCGGCGTAAGATAGGGCTGAGACCCGCTGGGCGGTGGGGGCGGGCTTGAAGCTGACGATGAACTTGTCACCGGCGGAGGCGCTGCTGCTGCCACCTGCTCGGCG
>JAYVVR010000014.1:0-2323 GCA_043786835.1 Armatimonadota bacterium
CTCCCTTTGGCGCGGCGTCTAGTTCCGTCAAAAACAATTCCAACAAGACCGGCATTCGGGACGCAGGCGGGGGCCTATGCTCCTACAGCGCCTTTGGACTGGTCGGTCTGGACTATTCTCAGAAGCTATTACGCCGCTACTGCGCGGCGCGGCTGGGTGCAGACACGATTGACCTCCTGATAGGCGGCGACATTAGCCAGGCGCAGGCAGAGCAGGATGCCGCCGGGTTCCTCAGCCAGCTTGGTCTGTCGGGGGGCCGCAACAGCCGGATCGTGTCGCTTCTGAGCGGCAATGCAGGCCGGACCTTTATCAAGCGCCCGGAAAGCATGGAAGATGAGCGGACTGCCGACCTGTATTCGGGGCTGGCCCAGGGATTGCAGGAATTCGAGCGCGCTCTGGAGGGCGGTGGCGTCCAGGCGGAGCTTCAGCAGAATTACCGGGAGAACCTGACGACGGTTCCGGGATCTGGGCCGACTCGCGAGGCTGAACCCGGCGCGCCCCAGGCTGTGGAACCGCAAATGTGGCGGCACCGGATGCTAACTCATCTCGAGGAAACCGTGCGAGTCAGCGGGCTGCGGGCGGGTAAGCGGCTGGCCGAGGCGCTCCGAACGCAGATGGAGCAGTCGTTTCAGGACCTGGAAATTAGCCTGGCCGATGCGCGCGGCAATGTCCAGACCGCTCAGGGCGCACTCAACGATGCTCTGGCTGCCGTCCATTCGCTCACCCCCGCGGTTCAAATCTTCCGCAAGCCGCTTGCCCAGAAAGCCAAGCGGGACGCCGTTCTTGCCCGAAACGGTCTCATTCTTGCCAAAGTGCGTGCGTCCGCCAGTGAAATGGCGCGGCGCGTCTTCAACGACGATACGGAGGGACTGCTGCCGCTGCTGGGCCGGCAAGTAATTCAGATGGAGCAGGTGCTGGAGACCGTACAGACCGCACGCGAAACCTTTATCAAGTGGGCTTCAGGCATTGAGGCTGGCAGCCAGGAGGGTGCGGGCCTGCTGGGCGCGCCGGACCGCTCCGTTCTTATTTATGACGTTCTATCCGGCCGCTCTTACCCGCAAAACTATACAGCCCTCAGCGACCGGCGCAAGCGGCTTCTGGACCAGATCACCGAGGGACACTCCGCTCTGCGCCTGCTGGAAGGCATGACGGCGGATAACAAGGCGGAAGCCCTGGTGGAGCGCATCGCCGGCGAGGCGGATACGCAGATGCCAGAGCTGCATGACCGGCATATTTTGGACGTGTTGACTGAAGGGGCGCAGAACCCGCAAGAGCGACGGGATAAGCTGCAGTCCTATCTACGGGATGTCGCTGAACGCTTGCAGACGCATGCTCCGGTGATCAACCGCCCAGGTGAGGCTCAGACCTATGATTACTGCGTCGTGGTGTATCCGCAGCATCCGGATACTGCCCTGGATGAAATGTTCCGGGAGGTCGCCGAAGTCGCTGTGCGCGAAGCGGCCCATGCGGCCGTGCAGGTTGTGCCGACGGGCGGGGCAAATTACCGGATCTTTATTGCTTTAATGCGCCATGGGATTCCGCTGAACTTTCAGGCCTTCCCGCAATTGGAGAGCTGGATGGCCGCGTATGAAGACCTTTCTGGGCGCGATCCGTACCTCGTCGTGGACAAGCGCTGGCGCAAGAGCCCCGGGCCAGGGCAGCGCGACGTTGGCGGCGTCCGCGAAAAACTCTGGACTCTGGGAATTGCCTATGGCTTGATTGCCAGACAGGGCGAACACTTTTATGTCAACTTTGCTCCCTCTCTCCTCCAGCACGATCGGCGTGGTGGGACCGAGCGTGAGCAGTATGAAGTGGACCTGGGCGAAATTCATAAACGGCTGGAAGACGGCCTGCCGCCTGAGGCCTGGTTTAGCCATATCACGCAGGGGCCGAGCACGGCGCTGACGATCCCGTCGCATTTCCAGTTTCCGGCACAAGCGGCGAACGGCAAGAAAGATCGCGAGTCTCGTGACCGAATCGGTTTGGGCCGCGCGGCAGCCATGCAGGCGTTTCTGCATGATGAGGGCGAAGACTATCAGGACGTGGCTGACGGCATTGCTGCGGTAATGGAGGCATGCGCCGAACAGCGCGGAATCGCGCATGTCCGGGAAGAGCTGACCTGGTATCGTGATGCTTTGCAGCAGGAGAAAAGCAAAGGGGATCTGAAGGAGCAATATGAGCAGGAGATCAACCGTGTCGCCGAGCTCCTGGAAACTCTCAGTAATGAGGGATCGTTTCAACTGCCGTTCGGCATGACCGTGGTTTGCGCGTGAACCCATCGTGACTTAATCGTATTTCAATTTGAATTCCATGGATACCAGCG
>JAYVVR010000015.1:0-2320 GCA_043786835.1 Armatimonadota bacterium
AGCGGCCTCGTTTACGCCCCGCCCACCCATGCGGTCTACTGGAAAGATGATGGGGACGCTGTGCTGACCTTCAAGAAAAACGGCCCCTGGTACCTGCATGGGGTCGGCGGGCAGAAGCACTTCAGGCGCGAGGGCCTCACCTGGCAGCTTATCTCCCAGACTCTCAACGCCCGCTACCTACCGCCCGGTTACATCTTAGACAGCGGCGCTCCCTGCGCGTTCCTCCGGGACGGCGTTGACCCCGATGAGCTGTATTTCCTCTTAGGCTGGACTTTCTCGCCGCTCTGCCTGTCGCTCTTGAAGGATGTCATCAACCACACGAAGAATATTCAAGGCAAGGACTTCGAGCGTCTGCCCTATCCGTTTTGGGTGCAGGATGACGTAAAAGCGGAAGCGATTGCGCGTGTCAAAGCGCTGGTGTCAGAAGCGCAGGCCGGGCGCGTCTTTCGGTGGGGCGATGGGGAGATTGGGGAGGTGGGGAAGATGTTCACATGGGAGACACGGGGCTGAACCCCCGTGCCTTAAAGTGCAATTCCCCGCCTTCGCGGGCATCGGGAAATTGCCTGACTTGCTCTCGTGTCGCCGCGACACTGGTTTCTCCGAGCCTCGGAATTTATTCCGTGGCGCTTTGCCCTGCGGCCCTTGCTTCTAATGCCAATGCCGCTGCGACCCTGTGTTCTTGCTTGACGCGCCGTGAACACGTCCAAATATTGAACGGCAACAATAACGCAAATACGAGTGCGTGGGATGATAGAAAGTTGCGCCAAAGGATCGTATGGGCAGGACGCATGGGCCACAAGTATTCGATGCCAAATATAACCAAACCTTCAGCCAGAGTTAGCAGAACAGGCACCAAAATCCCACCGCGTATGAACAACGACGGCGGGCGGCCAATTTCTGCGTTAGAGTTGTAGTTCAATCCGTCATTCATAACTTTGGCTTTACAGCGTTCGGCGCATCAGAAAATGGGGAATGCCGGCGTCGTCGAATTCCTCGCCCTCAGCAGCGAAGCCGAGACGCTCATAAAACGGGATGGCGTAGCTCTGCGAGTCCAAAACCGCCTCGGTGAAGCCGCGCCGTTTCGCTTCGTCCAGCACAAACTGCATCAGCACCAAGCCTAGCCCGAGGCCGCGATGCTGTTTCAGCACGGCAACCCGGCCAATCTTAGCAAGGCCATGCTTGTTCAAAAGCCGGGCCGTCGCAAGCGGCACACCGTCAGCGTCGCGCATCAGAAAGTGGATGGCGATGTCGTCGTACTCGTCCATTTCGAGTTCAAGTGGAACAGCTTGTTCCTCGACAAAGACGGCTTTGCGGATGTCGTAGCAGTGTTCCCGCTCAGCGGCGGTTTGGGTGATTGTGATTTGCATAAGAACCCTTCCCTCCTTGCTTCGCAGGGTCCCTCCCCTGTTAGGGGAGGACAATACAGAAGGAAGCAGCAAGATTTGTAAGCAAGAGGCGCCGGCCCTTGTCCTTTTCTGACTTGTCTTAGCCCTCCCCTAACAGGGGAGGGACCCTGCGAAGCAAGGCGGGAGGGGTCACCCCACCACCCGATACTTCACAAGCGCCCAGGCGGCGTCGAATGCATCGCGCCAGCCGATTTTCTTGCCTTCTGCCGCCGTCCGGGCGGCGTAGCGGATCGGCGTTTCGTAGATTTTGTAACCGCGCTTGATGATTTTCGCGGTCACTTCCGGGCAGAAATCGAAGCGCTCACAGCTTAACGGGATAGAGTTCAGGACAGAGCGGCGGAACATTTTATAGCACGTCGCTTCATCGGTCAGCGCCGTGCCGAACAGTAAATTCGTCAGAAACGGCAGCAGACGGCGGGCATAGTAAAACTTGTCGCGGACCTCGTGGTTCAGTTTGACCGCTTCCGGCGACAGGCGCGAGCCATAAACCACCGCCGCGCCCCGCTCAATCAGTGCAAGCATCGGCAGGAAGTCCGACGGGTCGTATTCGCAGTCAGCATCCTGAATGACCACGACACCACCCGTGGCATGAGACAGGGCAACCCGAATGGCCGCGCCTTTGCCGGCGTTCTTCGGGGCATAGACAATTTTGAGCGTTGCATGATGCTCGGCTTCCAGCGCGTGCAGACGGGCGGGCGTGTGGTCGGTCGAGCCGTCGTCCACGACAATCAGCTCCAAATTGACCGGCACGGCAAGCACGGCATGGACAATTTCGATCACCGTATCTTCTTCGTTGTAAACCGGCATCAGCACAGAAAGTCTCGGCGGCATAAACGTCTTTGTTTCTTTATTCTTGCAGGTGACGGTGCGAACGCCATAAGTAGAAATATGGAGGGCAGAGGCAAGCCCTACGC
>JAYVVR010000016.1:0-6709 GCA_043786835.1 Armatimonadota bacterium
GAAGTGCGGGATGCGGTCGGGCGGCGATTGTCGCGGGAGGGCTACACGGTGGAGACTGCGCCGGGGGAGGAGCTGGGCATCGAAAAGATGCAGACGGCCCCGCATGCCTACGATATTGTGATTACCGACATGAGCATGGAAGATGCCGGCTCGGGTATCCGAATTTTAGAGAACGCTGTTGCCCGCGATGTCTTTACCGAGGTGATAATTCTCACGGCTTACGGCAATGTCGCAAACGCGGTCGAGTGCATGAAGCGCGGGGCGTTTGATTATGTCGAAAAGAATATGCCGAACGTAGACGTCTTCGAGCTGCTGTGCCTGAAAGTCGCTCAGGCTGTCGAGCGCCGCCGCGGCGCAGTGGACACGGTGCGCCGTTTGGAAGCGTTCAGCAAAAGCCGGATCGCTGTTGACCCGGTCCCGAGCAGCTAACTAAAAATATGCAGTGAGGAACAGTCGGCCATGACACAAATTTCAGAAAACACACTGCAAAATTGGGACACGGCTTCGGCCCGCGAGTGGCTTGTCACCAACGGCATCGGCGGATATGCGTCCTCGAGCCTGTCCGGAGCGAACACGCGCCGCTATCATGGCCTGCTGGTCCCAGCCTTCTCGCCGCCGCTTGGACGGGCCGTGGTTTTGTCAAAGCTGGAAGAAGAAATCCGGGTTGAAGACCAGCTTTACCAGCTTTCGGCGAACAAGTACCCGAGCGTTGTCCAGCCCCAGGGATTTCGGCATCTCACCTATTTCGGCACTCGGCCTGTGCCGACTTTCACCTACATTTTTCACGAAGAAACGGTTGTTCTTGAAAAGCGCATTTGGATGCCGCATGGTCTGAACACGGTCTATGTCCAGTATACGCTGGTGAAAGCCCCCGAGCCGGTCAAACTCGGGCTGGTGCCGCTGCTGGCCTACAAAGATTATCACACCGAGCAGCACCGCTGGGACGGCTTCACCGCCGAGCTGACACTGGAAGCCGACGGGCGCTTGAAGTTTGTCGCCTACCCGACTGCTTCCCCGCTGTATCTCGCGATGCAGCCGCCGTTTGCGTTTGTGGACCATTCGGGCTGGTTCTTTAACTTCGAGCACCCGCGCGAGCAGGAGCGAGGTCTCGATTTTACAGAAGACCTCTACTGCCCCGGACGGTTCAACGGGGTATTGTTGCCCGGCCAGACAATCACGCTCACGGCAACAATCGAAACTGAGACGCCCGACGAACCTGAAATTGCATTCACCTCGGAGATCACCCGCCAGAAGGGACTTCTGGAGACCGCCGAAGTGAAGCCAGGCGAGACGATCCGCGAGACGCTGACCCTGGCCGCCGACCAATTCGTTGTTGCAAGCTCGGACAAAGTCGCCCGCGCGACAATCATGGCGGGCTATCCGTGGTTTACCGACTGGGGCCGGGATACGATGATCGCCCTGCCGGGCCTCTGCCTGACGACAAGACGCTTCGGAGTTGCAAAAGACATCCTTTCGGCGTTTGCCGGTGCGGTCAAAGATGGTCTGCTGCCGAACCGGTTCTCCGACAGCGGAGCCGGGGCCGAATACAACACGGCAGACGCCAGCCTGTGGTTTTTCCAGGCCATTTATGCCTACGCCGAAGCGTCCGGCGACTGGTCTTTCGCTCAGTGCGAAATGCTGCCCGTGCTGCAAACAATTCTGACCGCACACATACGCGGTACCGACTATCATATCGGCGTTGACCCCGCGGACGGCCTGCTTCATGCCGGTGAACCGGACGTTCAGCTCACCTGGATGGATGCAAAAGTCGGTGATTGGGTAGTCACCCCGCGTACCGGCAAGCCGGTCGAGATTAATGCCCTGTGGCACAATGCCCTGTGCATCGCTGCCGAGATTGCAGGCCGCGCCGGGCAAACAGACTTTGCCGCCGATTACCGTCAACGCGCCGCCCAGGCCAAAACGTCGTTTGGCGAACTGTTCTGGAACTCTGAAACTGGCTCGCTTTACGATGTCATCCGCCCGGACGGCACCCCTGATGCGTCTTTGCGTCCCAACCAAATCTTCGCCGTCAGCCTGCCGTTTCCAGTGATGGACGGCGACAAAGCGAAAGCCATTGTGGACGCCGTTGCCGAGCATCTGCTGACCCCTTACGGCCTGCGGACACTTGCGCCCGGCTCCCCAGACTACCACGCCCATTATGCCCCCGGCGACGGGGCTGCCCGCGACGGCGCGTACCATCAAGGCACGATCTGGCCCTGGCTGCTCGGTGCATTCTGCGACGCCCACCTGAAAGTCCATGGCGACAAGTCAAAAACTCGTGGGATGCTGGACACGCTGCTGACAACGGGCCTGTCCGAGTACGGCGTCGGCACCCTCGCCGAGATTTACGATGCCGAATCCCCCTACGCCCCCAACGGCTGCCCTGCCCAAGCCTGGAGCGTCGCTGAAGTGCTGCGTGTGCTGGCGCTAGTGAGTTAGGGACCTGATGAACCTGGTAATTGTGTTCGGTCCGCCTGCGGTCGGCAAAATGACCGTTGGGCAGGAGCTTTCGAGGCTCACGGGCTACAAGCTGCTCCATAACCATATGACGATTGACTTAGTCACGGAGCTCTTTGACTTCGGTACGCCCCAGTTTGAGCGATTAGTCCCTGCCTTCCGCCAAATGCTTGTGGCCGAGGCCGCCGCAAGTAATCTATCTGGGCTGATCTTCACGTTTGTTTGGGCGTTCGATGAGGACGACGACAAGCAATTTCTCGACGGACTGCGGGACTCGGTGGCGAAGCACGGCGGCCATACTTACTACGCGGAACTCGAAGCCGACCTGGACGAGCGCTTGGTCCGTAACCGCACGGAGAACCGGCTAAAGCACAAGAAGATGAAGGACTCCGAGAAAACGGAAGCCTTCATGGCGCAGGCCCAAGCCTGCTACCGCATGAATTCAAGCGGCGACTTTCCGTATCCCAAGCAGCATGTCAAAATCAGCAACACGCACCTGAGCGCCGCAGAAGCCGCCGAGCAGATCGTTCAGGCTTTTCAATTGAAAACTGGCACTGGAAGTGCCGGTCTATTATTGAGTGAAAGTGTCTCTGACACTGCGGAATAGCAAACAGAGGCATTTTTCGTTTTCTAGTCGCCGCGACTTTCACGCAAAAGTAGACCGGCACTTCCAGCGCCGGTTCTCCTCCAAAAAAGAACCCCGCCGTTTCCGGCGGGGCGAAGGTTAACACAGGAGAGAACACAAGAACGACAAATTCTGATACGCTCATTGTCGGGTTCCTGTCCGCGTTTCTGTACCCGCACCGATGCGGGTTTTCCGGTTTCTGACACGAAAGAGACTCCTATGCCTGAACCGAATCCCCAAACATTGACACCCGGCGCGAACTTGACCGTCGAAGGCGTCCCGCCCATTCCAAATACACTGGCGGAAATGCTGCGGCGCTATACCGAGTCCCGTGCGGCGCTCTTTGCCGACTGGCACCCGGTCAAGCGCGAGCTGCTGATTCGGACTCGCTTCGCCGACACGATGCAGGTGCATACGGTCGCGTTTCCCGGCGGGGACCGGCAGCAAAAGACATTCTTCGCAGACACCGTCGGCGAGGCGTTGTATGAGCCGGCGGACGGCGACTTTGTTGTCTTCTCGAAAGACACCGGCGGCAATGAGTTCGCCCAAAACTATCGCTTAGATTTAGCCGACGGGCAGATTACACGGCTAACCGATGGCACGTCTAAAAACAGCCTCGGGGTTTGGGATAATAGCGGCGTTCGCATGGCTTATACGTCCACGCGGCGCACCGGCAAAGACGTGGATTTGTACCTGGTGGCTCCCGATGACCCGTCAAGCGACCGTCTGCTGGCGGAACTTGACGGCGGCGGCTGGTTTCCACTGGATTGGTCCGAAGATGATATGCACATCCTAGTCATGGAGTATGTGTCCATTAACGAAAGCTATTTGTGGCTGGCTCATCCTGAAACCGGGGACAAAACGCTGCTGACGCCGAAGAGCGGGCCAAAAGTGTCGTACAAGCATGCTCAGTTCGCGCTGGACGGCAGCGGGTCGGTGCTTGTGCTGACCGATAAAGACGCCGAGTTCGCCCGGCTGATGGTCTTAAACATGGAAACACAAGCGCTGTCGCCGTTGATGCCGGACTTAGAGTGGGGCGTGGAAGAGTTCGCTCTTTCCTGGGGCGGCACGCAAATCGCGTTCACGACTAACGAGGATGGCATGAGTGTTCTGCGGCTGTACGATCCAAAAACGCGAGCCGTGACGGTTCCGAGCGGTATCCCGAGCGGGATACTCGGTGGCCTCAAATGGCACACAAACGAGGAAGAGTTAGCGTTCGGCGTGAACTCTGCCCGGTCACCGTCGGACGTATATTCGCTGAACGTGAACACGCAGGAAGTGACGCGCTGGACCCAAAGTGAGACCGGCGGCCTGAACGCGGCGGCGTTCCAAGAGCCGGCACTTGTCTGCTGGAACAGCTTCGACGGGCGCGAGATTTCCGGCTTTCTGACTCAGCCTGACCCGGCGAAGTTCCCTGGTAAGCGTCCGGTGATTATCGTCATTCACGGCGGCCCGGAAGGGCAGTCTCGGCCTGGCTACTTAGGCCAGAGCAATTACTATGTCAACGAGCTTGGCGTCGCCCTGCTGTATCCGAACGTGCGCGGCTCCGACGGCTACGGCAAGACGTTCTTGGATTTGGACAACGGCTTCAGGCGCGAAGACACCTACAAAGATATTGGGGCGCTTTTGGACTGGATTTTAGAACAGCCCGATTTAGACGCAAGCCGCATCATGGTCAGCGGCGGCTCTTACGGCGGCCATATGACCCTGGCGGTCGCGACGCTTTACAGCGGGCAAATCGCCTGCTCGGTAGACATCGTCGGCATGTCCAATCTCGTGACGTTTTTGGAGAACACCGAAGGGTACCGGCGCGACCTGCGGCGTGTGGAATACGGCGACGAGCGCGACCCGGCGATGCGCGAGTTTCTGACCCGTATTGCGCCTCTGACCAATGCCGGTAAAATTGGGAAGCCGCTGTTTATCATTCAGGGCGAAAACGACCCGCGTGTCCCGGCGTCGGAAGCTTTGCAAATGCGTGACATTGTCCGCCAAAACGCTGTCCCCGTCTGGTTTTTGATGGCCGATGACGAGGGCCACGGGTTCGCCAAAAAGAAAAACATCGAGTTCCAGTTCTGCGCCACTGTTCAATTCGTTCAAACGTTTTTGCTGAATGAGGGAGAAGAATAGGGATAAATTCCCAGTAAATAACATGATAGCTATTTTTGCGGCGGCAGTCAAGACGATCTCCGAAGCTCGCAGTCAGCCCAGGACTGAACGTCCCGGTGCCATATATGCCCTGGTGGATTGCCGGGTTTCGCGCCCCAGGCACAGCTCTCCGAAGACCCCACCTTCACCGAATACCTGGAACCCGGACACTGCCACCACCCCGAACCCCGCGTATTCAAGCTGAACGGACACCGCTGCCGCAAATGACGCCCCGCCGCCGTATCACACAGAAGACTCGGGTACAATTACTCAGCGAGGACAACGTAAATGACACGCACTCTCAGCCCTAAAACCGAAACCCTGCTGCAAGAAATGGCTTTGGGATTGGGATGCAGAAGAACTCGCTGGCTCTCTGCTTTGAGAGGCACTGACAGCCGCACAGTTCCGTTTGAAGAAGTGCTGGCACTGTGGAAACTCAAACGGGCTGCACACGCCAATTTGCCGGAACGAACTGGTATACTACTGTTATGACCGAACGGATGATCTCTCCGCAAATTGGCGAAGATGACCGCGATGAGTATTCACTGCGGCCTAAGCGCCTGCGTGAGTTTATCGGGCAGCCGAAAATCAAAGAGAATTTAAGCATCTTCATGACGGCGGCGCAGCGGCGCGGCGAGGCGCTCGACCACGTCCTTCTGCACGGCCCGCCGGGCCTCGGCAAAACCAGTCTGTCGCTGATTATCGCAAACGAAATGGGCGCGTCGCTCCGGGCGACGTCGGGACCGGCAATTGAGAAGGCCGGCGACTTAGTCGCAATCTTAACCAATCTCGAAGCCGGCAGTGTGCTGTTTCTCGATGAAATCCATCGGCTCTCGCGGCCTGTCGAAGAAATACTCTACTCGGCGATGGAAGACTACCAGGTAGATATCGTCATCGGGCAGGGACCGTCGGCGCGGACCGTCAAGCTTGATGTCCAGCCGTTTACGCTGGTCGGCGCAACCACCCGGGCGGGACTGCTGTCGTCGCCTTTAAGAGACCGGTTCGGTATTCAGCACACGTTTGAGTTCTATACACCTGAAGACCTAGTCGAGATTATCACCCGCTCGGCGGCAATCCTGGAAGTGGACATAGACTTGGACGGGGCAGGGGAGCTGGCCCGGCGGTCACGCGGGACGCCGCGTATCGCAAACCGGCTCTTGAAGCGGGTCCGCGACTTCGCCCAGGTCAAAGCCGACGGCCACATCAGCCGCGAAGTGGCGTCCGCAGCTCTTGCCATGCTTGAAGTGGACTCACTCGGTCTTGACGAATTCGACCGGCGTTTACTCCGAATCTTAATTGAAAAGTTCGGCGGCGGCCCCGTCGGGGTCGAAACCATGGCGGCGGCGATGTCGGAGGAGCGCGACACACTTGAAGACGTCTACGAGCCGTACCTGATGCAAATGGGCTTTTTGCAGCGTACCCCGCGCGGCCGGGTCGCCACCCGCCGGGCCTGGGAACACCTCGGTCTGACCCCACCGCCCT
>JAYVVR010000017.1:0-6707 GCA_043786835.1 Armatimonadota bacterium
TGCACGATGCCGCTGCCGATCCCCAGCACAATCGCTGACAGGGGGATAAGCAGAACCAGCACAATAATGTCGAAGACCATCTGCCCCACGGAACAGCCCCTCCTAATTACAGCTTTGCAAAATTACGTAATATCGCAAGTCCGACCGGGCCGGACTTTTCCGGGTGGAACTGGGTTGCCCACACATTGCCCCGGTGCAAAGCGGAGCAGAACGGCAGGCCGTAGTCGGTGGTCGCGGCAATGTCGGCGGGATTGTCGGGCGTACAATAGTACGAGTTCAAGAAATACGCCATCGGCGACGCGCCGGGCAGCTCGACGCCGAGCGGCGAGTCTCGCGCAAATTCCAGCGTATTCCAGCCGATTTGCGGGACTTTGAGGCCAGCACCGGCGGGAAAACGCTTGACCCGGCCCGGCACAATGTCCAGGCCCAAAACGCCCTGCTCGCCTTCTTCGCTGCTGGTCAATAATACCTGCATCCCGACGCAAATGCCTAAGAACGGACGGCCTGAGTGAACGAATTCGAGGACGATTTTGTCTGTACCGGAGCGCCGAAGCGAGTGCATAGTGGCATCGAATGTGCCGTCGCCGGGCAGGACAGCTTTGTCGGCAGCGGCGACTTCGGCAGGGTCGTCGGTGATGAAGGCCCCGTCCATGCCGGCTTTGTGAAAGGCCTTTTCGACGCTTCGCAAATTGCCCATGCCGAAATCAATAATGGCGACGTTCATAAGTGTTTAGGTCAGGCAGAACGGCAAGACGCCACGGGCTGAAACCCGAGGCTCCGAAAGGAGAGGGTGGCGAGCCTCAGCGAGACGGGTGAGGTCTCATCTCACCCATTGCCGCTTCAGCGGGTAGACGGCTTTCTCGCTGGACTGCCGTAGACTTGCCTGGCGAATGGCTTCTTCGGCAATCGCTTCCTGGGCGGTAGTCGAGACCAGCGACATCCAGACCAGCTCGCGGTCGGAAGTACCGTGGACCGAGTACGCCCGGCTCTGGTCAAGCCGCTGCACGTCGTCCCAGCTCACGTCTTTGCGGCCTAAAATAGACTTTTGGTGCAGGCCGGCCTCGTCCACGGTCAGCGCAAATGTCCAGCACAGGAGCGCCGCGCCGGAGAACAGCAGCAGCGGCAGGACCGAGACCCATATCTCGGTGGTCTGATGGCGAGAAACGGCGAGCCCGAGGCCGATGACCCCAACGGCCGCAAACAAAATCGCGCCCATCCGGTACGAAATGTCGGCGGCAAACGAGTTTGGAAACGTGATTGTCTTCGCTGTAATCATAAAGTGCCTATTATAAAACGCCTTTGGTGCTGGGAATGCCGGAAACGCGCGGGTCAAGCCGTTTTGCTCTGTCGAGCGCCCGCCCGAAGGCTTTAAACGCGGCTTCGGCAATATGATGCGAGTTGGCCCCGCGTCTCTGCTCGAAGTGCAGGGTCAGGCCGGCATTGGCGGCGACGGCCCGAAAGAACTCAGGGACAAGCTCCGTGTCGAACGTGCCGATCTTCGGCGACGGGAACTGAAAGTCATGGACCAGCAGGCCGCGCCCGCTCCAATCGAGGGCGCAGGAGACCAACGCTTCGTCCATCGGCAGGAGCGAGAAGCCGTAACGGGCAATCCCCGCTTTATTGCCGGCGGCTTCGCGCAGCGCTTCGCCAAGTGCAATCCCAATATCTTCCACTGTGTGGTGGTCGTCAATATGCTGGTCGCCGGTCGCCTGAACTGTCAGGTGCAGCAGGCCATGACGAGCGATATGGGTCAGCATGTGATCAAGAAAGCCGACCCCAGTGACAATCTCGCTGCCACCGTCGCCGTCGAGCGTCACCGACAGAACAATTTCGGTCTCGGAAGTCTGCCGTGCTTTTGTCGCTGTGCGTGTCGTCATAGTGTGCCTTCGATCCAGACCAGCGCTTCGTTGACATCGGAGGCGATCACATCTGCCCCCGAGGTCCGAAACAAACGCTCATTCGCCGCGCCTGCGGGGCCGGTCAGCACCTGCACCGACAGAAAACGCGCCTCGCCGACGGGGGCATTGTTGAAGCGCTGAACTGTCCGAAGATCGTCCCAGGTGTCGCCGATATAGACGGGGTTCGTGAAGCCGAGCTTCTTGGTCAGGGCAATCAAGCCTCCGGGATGCGGCTTCTTAAAGCCGTCGCTTTGGGTGACGATGTTTGCTTCGGGAATTCGCTCCAAAAGGCCGCACAGCTCCAGCCCGAACTTGGCTTCTTCGAGTGTCCGCCCCGTCTGGATGCCGAGTATTTTGTCCCCCGGCAGCTTCGACACGTCTAATAGCGGTACATCAAAGTTGATATAGCCGGGGCCGGTGTAGAGGGTCGGCGTGAAGCCATAAATGCGCTCTGAATGCTCCCCGGCGAACATCTCTAAAAAGACCTGCTTAATCAGATGCTTGCGGTAATCGGTCTCGACCGCCAGCAAATCGTCGCGGGTCAAATGCTCGAACATGATGGCTTCGGCGGCTTTGACCCCGCCGCCGCGCTCTTTAACCCGTGCAGCAAACCGATTGAGATTTGGCTGCAAGACGTTCAAAGTTTCCGGGGCCGCGCTCGGGTTTTCGCGGCCTTTGGCGATATAGAACAGCACCAGCGCATAGGTCAAGTCGAGATCGTCGTTGAAGCCGCCGGCGTTCTTGAACAGCTCGATATCGGCGGAAGTCAAGAGATCATCGGGCGTCGGCCAGCCCAGCACGGTCCGCAGGAAGTAGGGGACGGCGAGGCAGTTGACGACCCGAATGCTTTGCGAGATGTCTATGAGAACGCCGTCCATGTCGAAGATGATGGCGTCTATTTCGGGCCGCCGGGTTTGGGCGGTGGGGGTTGCGTAGATCATAGTATGTTAGGTAGGAAAAGCACCGGCACTGGAAGTGTCGGTCTACTGTTGAGTGAAAGTGTCTCCGACACTGCGGACTGGTTACCAGGGCTTTTCTTCTCCCTAGTCGCCTCGACTTTCATTCAATAATAGACCGGCACTTCCAGTGCCGGTTTCGTTCTTACTCCCTCTCAGCCGCGCCGCCGCCGCGTGAGCATCAAAGCCTTCGGCTTCGGCGAACCGGGCGACATCCTCCGCAGCGTCTTCGGCGGCCTTCTGTGAGTAATAAACTACGCTTGTCCGCTTCATAAACGTATTCACCGACAGCGGCGACGAGAACCGGGCGGCTCCTGCGGTCGGCAGGGTGTGAGATGGTCCCGCCCAGTAGTCCCCGACCGACGCCGACGTATGCTCACCGAGAAGCACCGCCCCGGCGTTCTTGACCAGCGGCAAAGCTGCTAACGGCTCGCGCACCATCAGCTCGAGATGCTCCGGGGCTAAGATATTAGACAGCGCCAACGACTCTTCCAGCGAGTTCGTTTTGACAAAAATCAAGTTCAGCGCCGTTGCGTCCAAGATTTCTTTCCGGGACAGCTCCGCCCGCTGCCGCGACAGCTCGCTTTTCGTGTGTTCCAGCACTTCGTGCGAGTGGCAGAAAAAGACGCCTTTGTTGTCGTGTCCATGTTCGGTCTGCGCGAGTAAATCAGCGGCAGCAAAGACCGGGTTCGTGAATTCGTCGGCGATCACCGCGACTTCCGACGGTCCCGCCAGCATGTCTATCGCGCACTCGCCGTAGACCAATTTTTTTGCGATATTGACATACTGGTTACCTGGCCCGACAATCACGTCGCACTTCGGCACAGTTTCGGTCCCGTAAGCCATCGCCGCAATCGCCTGCGCCCCACCAATCTTGAACAATATGCAGTTTTTTTCTTCATCGGCAAGTTCAGCGGCAACAATGAGCGCAGGGTCAATTCCGCCTTGCTTGTTTGGCGGCGTACAAATTACGACTTCTTCAACGCCAGCAACAAGCGCGGGGACAGCCGCCATGAGTATTGTGCTGGGATAGACCGCTTTGCCGCCGGGAACGTAAATCCCGGCACGCTGAACCGGACGCAATATTTGTCCGCGAATTATGCTGCCAGGAACACTCTCCCGATACGCACTCCCTGTGTTGTCAGCCAGGTTCATCCAGGACTGTATGTGCCCAAGTTCCGCATCATGAAAACTGCGTATGTTCCAAATCGCCTGCTGCATCGTCGTGGTCAGGCGTCCGATATCTGAGACTTCGTCTTCAAATGGCTCGCCCTTTAACTCCGGTGAAAGTATCCTCTCAAACATTGCCTGACGTGCACCCACTTCAATACAAGTCTTCTCTGTCGCCGCCTCCGGCCAGTCGAAGCGGCGGGTGTAGTCGAGAACGGCGGCATCACCCCTGGCTTTCACGTCGTCCAAGATGCCTCGGACGACAGCTTCAATTTGGGCGTTTTTGGCATGGTCACGGGCGGTCAGGGCGGCGTGGATGGCTTTGGGCGTGTCGGTCGCGGTGTCGAATTGGCGCATGATGAGGGGATTATACCTGAAAATCAGAAGAACCCCTCCCGCTCGTTCCTCGCTCCCTCCCCTGTTAGGGAAGGGCAATAAAGAACAATCCTAAGAGCAATGGCCCGCAAGAGAGCAGCAGCCCGCTAGTTTACTCCTCATTCGTCTTGGCCCTTCCCTAACAGGGGAAGGAGCGAGGAACGAGCGGGAGGGGTTCCTACTTGCCAACCCGCCCCTCACCCCGGTATAATCAAAACGCACTTATTGACGGCGAAAAACAGCAAGGGGACACTGCCGGACATCAGCGGCGGGGAAAACAAGGGGATCAGTAAAACGCGTGAGAGAAAAAACCGAAATCAAGCTGTTTGCGGGGACTGGGAACCCGAAACTGGGCAAAGAAATCGCCGACTGGCTGAAACTGCCGCTCGGGGACGTGCGGATTACACGCTTCTCCGACGGCGAAACGTATGTCCAGTATGAAGAAAGTGTCCGGGGGGCGGATGCGTTTATTATTCAGCCGACCTGCCCGCCGGTAGACACCAATTTAGTCGAGCTTTTGATCTTGATTGACGCCATGCGCCGGGCCAGCGCGGATAGAATCACCGCCGTGCTGCCGTATTTTGGGTATGCGCGTCAGGAGAAAAAGGACCGGCCCCGCGAGGCGATTACCGCGAAGCTCATTGCCGATGTCCTGACTGCCGCCGGGGCGGACCGAATTATCACGATGGACCTGCACGCCGACGCCATTCAAGGCTTTTTCAATATCCCGCTGGACCACCTGACGGCGCGGGGGATGTTTGCCGACTATTTCCAGCACAAGAATTTAGAAAACGTCGTAATTGTCTCGCCCGACGAGGGCCGGGTCAAGCAGGCCCGAAAGCTCGTGCGTCAGCTCAACGCCCCGCTTGCGGTCGGCTACAAGTTCCACGAGGACCACGGCCACACGGAAATTACGGATCTCGCCGGCGATGTGCGCGGCAAGACGCCGATTATCTTAGAAGACATGATTACGACCGGCGGCTCGATTATTGAGTGCGTCAACACCCTGGTAGACCACGGCTGCAATCCCGAGATTTATGTCGCCGCCACCCACGGCGTTTTAACTTTAAACGCCGTTGATCGCTTAAACGACCACCCGGCGATTGCCGAAGTCGTCATCACCGACAGTGTGCCCTTGTCCGCCGACAAAGAGCGCCCGAAGATCACTCAGCTTTCGATAGCGTCCCTGTTCGGCGAGGCGATCCACCGCGTCAACCAGGACATGAGCGTGTCCAGCTTGTTTGATTAGAAAGAACAAAACGATGGTCACCATCACTCTGGAACTAACGGATGGGCAGATGAGGCAGGCGACCGAAGACGCTAATCGGCAAGGCTTGACCGTGCAGGAACTTGCACTGCTGCGTGTTCTTTGTGTCCACCTACCTTCTGAACCGGGCACAGGCATGGATTACGAAAGTGCGGCAGAGTACGTATTCCAAAAGAATGCGGAATTATATCGGCGGCTGGCATGAGGAAACCCGGATCGAGAGAACTCGGATTGGAAATCCGGGTCTTTTGGATTGATTGTCCGCCTGCGTGGACATAGGGAAAAACGGCTTCATTTGTGACTCTTCTGTCTGCGAAGGCAGACAATCGCACTTCAAAAGACCGGCACTTCCAGTGCTGGTGCAAACGGAGTGCATCAAAGCGCACGTTGTACCATATGAGCCAGCACAATGAACGATGCCTGCGTAATTTGCGATCTCGTGGCGGGAAACACCCCAAGTTGGGTGACATATGAGACGGAACGTGTGATCTGCTTCCTCCCGCTGGAGCTGAACGCTTACGGGCATACCGTGATTGCGCCGAAAGCGCATTTTGCGGACTTGTTTGATATTCCCGAAGAACTCCTGCGTGAATTGACCGGAGCATCGAAACATTTGGCAGGGCATTACAAGCAGTCTTTGGGCGTGACCGGGATCAACCTGCTTCATGCCAGCGGTGTTGACGCCGGGCAGTCGGTGCCGCATTTTCACCTGCATTTGCTGCCCCGGTTTGTTTGGGATGGATTAAACGCCTGGCCGGAACTGCCTGCGGTAGCAACCAATAAAGACGAATTACTCGCACTGCTGCGTCCGTGACACAAGATGTGACATAACGTGTGACACTGTGACACAAGGAAGTGGCCTACCCTGAACGGCAGGGCTTTAACAGAGCAATTCCCCGCCTTCGCGGACAAAGAGAACGGCTTTGTTCTGATGCCCGCGCAGGCGGGAAATTGCACTTTGAAGCATGGGGGTTCAGCCCCGTGACACAAGGAATACTCAATGCCGCTGTACGATTTTCATACCCATTCGTTCTTTTCCGA
>JAYVVR010000018.1:0-2316 GCA_043786835.1 Armatimonadota bacterium
CCGGAAATCGTCTCGCAGACTTCCTGCATCTGGGTGAGCGTGAAACGGCGCGGGAGCAGACCGGCGGCAATCTGGAGATCGACAGCGAGACGCGCCCGAAGCGATTTAACCGCGTAGTCTAAAATGGCGTCATGGTCAAAGGCCAGCGGGGTCGGCAGATGATTGATTGGGAACCACGACGCGTCAGCGGCATCGGTGCCGGCTTTGAGCATCAGTGTATCGCTTGCGACAAGCGCGGTAAATGCCACCGTAATCACCCAGGTGCGCGGGTCCCGCTTCGGCTCGCTGAAGACACGAAGCTGGTCCAAAAGCACTTCCGAGACGCCGGTTTCTTCGGCCAGTTCCCGCAGAGCCGCATCCTCCAGCGTTTCTTCGGGCCGAACAAAGCCGCCCGGCACAGCCCAGCGTCCAAGAAACGGGTCTTCGCCGCGCTTAATCAGCAGCACATTCAGCGCCCGCTCACGGATAGTAAACAAAGCAATATCGGCGGTGACGGACGGACGCGGGAAAACAGTTGTTGTGTTCATAGAACACGATTATCGCAGAAAGAGGCGGTGGCGTCAAGGGGCTGGGACTTCATACGTCCAAAAATCGTGGGCGAGCAGGGTGTTCGGGAAAATCGCCAGCGCTTCCGCCAGCAAGTCCGAGACACGAGGAGGCGTCTCAGACTCATACCGGGCGCTGATATGGGTCAAAATTAGGGTGCCGACCTCGGCTTCGCGGGCGACAGTCGCGGCTTCGGCGGCGGTGGAATGCCCGGCGGCGACCGCGCGTTCTTGCTGGTCAGTCATAAATGTCGCTTCATGGACCAAAATGTCCGCCCCCTGTGACAGCTCGGTCGCTGCCGGCGTGACGCCCGTATCGCCACAGATAACAATTTTTCGGCCCAGACGCAGCGGTCCGACCAGCGCCGCACCGTCAACGCTCCGGCCGTCAGGAAGTATGACGCTCCCCCCTGCTTTCAGGACGCCGAACTGCGGCCCGAATGGTACGCCAAGCGCCTTTGCCGCGTCGGCGTCAAACGTGCCAGGGCGCGGCTTTTCGCGGACCGCGTAACCATAAGACGTGACGCGATGATTTAAGCGCCGGCAGTGAACTTCCCGTGTGTCATCTTCGTAGACCAGCCCTTCCGAGACCGTCACGAATTGCAGGGGGAATTTGAGGCCCGTCGCCGTCAGCCGCAGCGTCGTCCGCAGCCATTCTTCCAGCCCCGCCGGTCCAAAGATCGTTACCGGCGTTTGTATATCCTGTGCCGACGACCGGCTTGCCAGCAGTCCCGGCAGGCCGAAGACATGGTCCCCATGCAGGTGTGTCACCCAGATCTGTTCAAGATGACTGAGCTTCAACGAAGACTGCAGGACTTGCTGCTGCGTTCCTTCCCCCGCATCAAACAGCCACAGCGCCGCCCGCTGCGGCCATTGCAGCCCCAGCGATGACACGTTACGCGTCAAACTTGGCGACCCCGCCCCAGTTCCCAAAAAAGTCAGTTTCATTCTTTGTCTACCGCCAGGTTCCAGGCGCAGTCGTCCCACCAGTCAGAGGATAAGATATGTGCGATTTCGTAATCTTCATCTTCGTTCGGGCGGCAAGCCCGGCCGTTCGCCAGCTCGGTGCCTCGCTGAGGGAAGACCACGACCGGCTGAACATCTCGATCTTCGCCCTCTCCGGCGTCCGCGGCGTCAACCTGCCGCTGACCATGACCGCGTTGGAGTCGTCCGACCTTACGATGCTGACCGGCAAGCAGGGCATTCAGAACGCTCAAAAAGAGCTGTCTGCGACTGCCGACCCGGAAATCCAGCCTCTTGTTCCGGCCTATTTAAGCACAGAATACGGGCATCTCGCCGCCCAGAGCATTTCGGACATGATGGCGAAGTAAGCAAAAAGCTCCCACTTCAATTCTGGGGCGGGGGGCTTTTTGATAAACCTCTTGTATGATTTCCTGGAATGAATTCCCGGGCTTTCACCTTGCGATTGTCTGAAACAGACATAAGAGACTGTATAAAAAGCCGAGCAGCCCCCCAGCCCCCAATAATGGGGGAGCATGAAGGGAATGAAGGAGGCACTGCGTCCTCCCTCCGGCTCCCCCATTATTGGGGGCTGGGGGGACTTCGGAATCGTTTCTATACAGTCTCTTAGAGTAGTCCTCTGTCTCGCTTCTTATGTCTGCCTCAGAGAATCAACCCAAAAGACCCGGATTGGAAATCCGGGTCTTTTGGGTTCAGCCCGGGGAAGAATTCTAATGATCCAGTCCCAGCACCAGGCACTTAGCCGAGCCGCCGGACTTCAGAAACTCCGACAGGTCTGTTTCGTGGACGG
>JAYVVR010000019.1:0-6691 GCA_043786835.1 Armatimonadota bacterium
TAGAGCCTGTCACCTTCTCAGCCAGATTCTGAATACCTTTTCTGTCGGCAATGACGTCTTCTTTGCGTATGGCCCCGGCGACCGCCAGGCACCCGCGCAAGGGAGGCGTCTTTTTTGTGCGTCTTTTATGTCTCGGTCTAGAAAAGAAAAACAACCATGGGAACTGCAATCAACACGAAGGCAGGTGCGTCCGATACGCCACGACCTTCTCTCAAAGCCAACGCGATCGGGCTGACTGACTCGGTGGTCATGGCGCTTGCAGGAAGTGCGCCTGCGTACTCGCTCACCGCAACAACGGCAACCCTTGTCGCCACGGTCGGTCTCGCCGGACCGGCAGTGCTGCTGTACGCGGCGATCCCGATGTTCGGGATTGCGCTGGCGTTTATGTACCTGAACCGGTGGCGCTCGGATGCGGGGGCGACATACACCTGGATCGGACGGTCTTTATCGCCCTCGCTCGGGTTCATGGCGGGCTGGGCGCTGCTGGTCTCGAATGCCCTGTCCATGGTCTCAGGGTCTATCCCTCTCGGGGCGACGACGCTCCACATCATTGCGCCGCATCTTGAAACCAATGTTCTGGCCGCAACTTTCACCGGCGTGTTGTGGTTCATTGCAGTGGCTGTGCCGCTGTTTTTCGGCATTATCTCGACGGCGAAAATCCAGAACTTTATGACGAGCCTGGAAGTCGTCGGGCTGCTGGTGCTGGCGGGCGCGACTCTTGTCAAGTTCGCGCATCACCCGGTCGTGGCATTTTCCTGGCACTGGTTTTCGCTGCGTCAGTTCCCCAGCGTTTCAGTGTTCATGGGCGGGATGCTGGTGGCGGTGTTTTATTACTACGGCTGGGACGTGTCCTCGAACCTTGCGGAAGAAAGTAAAAACCCAAGCCATAACCCCGGTACAAGCGGCGTTTACGGCATGGTCGGGCTGGTCGTACTGTTTTTGCTGCTGCAATGCGTCCTCCAAATGGGCCTGACAGCCGACCAAATCGCGGCGAACCCGGCGTCGCTGCTGCCGATCCTTGGAGATATGGTGCTGCCGCACCCGTTCGGGACGATTGTTATCATTGTGGTCATTGTGTCATCGCTTGCCACTTTGGAAACCGCCCTGCTTCAGTCGAGCCGGTCGCTGTTTGCGATGGGCCGAGACCGTGTTCTCGGCGCGAAGTTCGCCGAGTTGCACCCGAAGTACCAAACGCCCTGGCTGGCAAGCATTGTGACAAGCTTGATTGCCCTGGCGCTGTTCCTGCTGGCGAGTTTCAGCCCAAATATTGGCAAGCTGATGGCGGATTTGATCAATGCCATCGGCCTGCAGATCGTTTTTTATTACGCGCTGGCCGGGATTGCCTGCTTCTGGTTTTACCGGCACACCCATTTGAAGAGTGTGTCAAACTTGCTGATGCAGGCTGTCTGGCCGCTGGGGTCGGCACTGTTTTTAGTTGCGGTCGGTTACTACAACATCGTCAGTCTCAACAAACAGAACGGGCATGTTGTCTGGCTCAGTGCCGGCACGATTTTGATCGGCATCGTGCCGCTTTTGTACTATCGTTGGCTAAACAAAAGCGCGTATTACACAGACACCATTGAGGCCGCGCCGGTCTAAGACGCCCCCCAGCCCCCAATAATGGGGGAGCAAGAAAACAGAGGAGCAAGCCCTTCCTCGTCCATATTGCTCCCCCATTATTGGGGGCTGGGGGGCGTCCGTTTGACAAACACACGCTTGCCCGGCTATACTAAAGCACTCTTTAGTATGGAGATACAGCAACGGGGCACAACTCGAACATCCCAATAATTCACCCGGCAGCGAGATTTGGAAGAAACGGCATACGGCGGCACATGTCCTGGCGCAGGCTGTCTTGCAGATGTTTCCCGACGCCCGCCTTGCCATCGGCCCGCCGATTGACGATGGCTTTTATTACGATTTTGAGCTTTCCCGGTCGCTCACGCCCGCCGATATGGCGGAGATCGAGTCGCGGATGCGTAAAATCCGCAAGCTCGACTACCCCCTGACCCGTTCGGAAATGCCCCGCGCCGAAGCACTCGTCTACGAAAACGAGCGCGGGCAAAATTATAAAGCCGAGCTGATTCACGATCTGCCCGAAGGCGAGACGATTTCGTTCTATACTCAGCACGATTTTACCGATCTGTGCCGGGGGCCGCATGTCGAAAGCACCGGGCAAATTGGCGTCTTTAAAATAGACCGGATCGCCGGAGCGTACTGGCGCGGCGACGAGAAGCGCGAGCAGCTTCAGCGCATCTACGGGGTGCTGTTCGAGACGCAGGAAGAGCTTGACGCGTATTATGTGCGTCTCGAGGAAGCCAAAAAGCGCGACCACAAAGTACTGGGCAAGCAGCTTGGCCTGTTCGCGAACTCATCGGTCGTCGGTCCTGGCCTGCCGCTCTGGCTGCCGAAAGGCGCGACGATACGCCGGGTTTTGGAGCGCTATATCACGGATCTGGAGCTGGCGTCGGGCTACGAGCACGTCTACACACCGCACCTCGCTAAAGTAGAGCTGTACAAGCAGTCCGGGCACTGGGACCATTACAAAGACGGTATGTTTCCAGTGATGAAAATCGAGAACGAAGAGTTTGTGCTTCGTCCGATGAACTGCCCGCATCATATCCAGATCTACAAAAACGAGATGCATTCGTACCGGGACCTGCCGATCCGCCTAGCTGAGCTTGGCACAATGTACCGCTACGAGAAAAGCGGCGAGCTGTCGGGCCTGTCGCGGGTCCGGGCGATGACTCTCAACGACGCCCATATTTTCTGCACCGAAGCCCAGGTAAAAGAAGAAGTCAAAAAGTGCATTCTGCTGGTCGAAAAAACTTACCGGCAGCTCGGCATCACTGAGTATGTGTACCGCCTGAGCCTGCATGACCCGGCAAACACCGAGAAATATGTGGACAATCCCGAGCTATGGAGCCTTGCGGAAGGGGAGCTGCGGGACGTTTTCGCCGAGCTTGGCCTGCCGTACTATGAAGGGCTGGGAGAAGCCGCGTTTTACGGCCCGAAAATTGACATCCAGCTCAAAAACGTGCTGGGCAAAGAGGAGACTGTTTCGACGGTCCAGGTAGACCGGCACCTGCCGAACCAGTTTGAGCTGCAATACATCGGCGAAGACAGCGGGACCCATCGCCCAGTGATGATTCACCGGGGCATCATCAGCACGATGGAGCGCATGGTCGCGTTCTTGATTGAACACTATGCCGGTGCATTCCCGACCTGGCTCGCCCCCGTGCAGGCCGTCGTGCTGCCGATTGCCGACCGGCATAAAGAATATGCGGAGAGTGTCCAAAAGACGCTGGCTGACGCTGGGTTCCGGGTCGAGACTGATCTGCGAAACGAGAAAGTTGGCAAGAAGATCGCCGAAGCCGAAACTCAAAAAGTGCCGTATATGCTGGTCACCGGCGACCGGGACGCTGCCGCTGGCACTGTTTCTGTCCGCCAGCGCGGCGGCACGGATCTCGGCGCACTGAGCGTAGATGAATTCTTGCAGCGTCTACGTGCGGAAACGACGGCGAAAAGCGGGTAGGCTCTACCGCTGCAAATGCGGCCTGAGTATCGCCATCTGCGGCCGGTCCTTTCCGTCCTTCGGCTCCAGCGTAAACAGATAGTCGCCCAACAAGGCTCCTGCCGCCCACCATGTCCAGCCGACCCAGACGTCCCGGTTTGCTTCCATAAAACGCAGCATGTCATCGGTTGCTGCTAAAGCTGCCGGATTATCCGCCGCCGCAAACTCCCCGAGAAACCCGCGCTGATGGTGCTGACGGCACCAAAGCGTAAATTCCCGCAGCCGTTCGCTGCCGATGGTCACGCTCACCGCTTCCGGGTGTGTCCCGGAACTGTCGGCGTCCAAATACTGATGCGCCTCAAAGATAAAGTGATTCTTCGGGTCTTTAATGCCGAGCATGGTCTGGGCGTTACCGCTCGAGACCCAGGAACGCGCCTCGGTCCAGGCAATTCCCGGCACGAGAATGAGATTCTTCGCCCCGGACTTACGGATCGCCGCGATAGCGGCATTGGCCGAGCTTAGCCACTGGTCGCCCGGCAGGTCGTGCGGCTCGTTCATCAAGGCGAACCAAACATGCGGGTTATTCTTGAACGCAGCCGCGAGCTTCCCCCAAAAATCAGCGAATGCGGCATCGGGAACGTCCGGAGTGCCGATGACTTTGCCATAATAGCGGGCGTAATTATGCGGGTCGAGAATGACGACTTGGCCTTTGCCTGTCGCCGCTTTGACTACGTCTTGAATGCGGCCTAAAACAACCGGATCAAGCGGCTGATTTAAGGCCGGCTGAAGGTCCATCCAGTGAAACGGGAACCGGATAACGTTGGCGCCCTTGCCGGCGAAATAGCCCATCCCGGCGCTCGAAGGATAAATATACTTCTGGCCGTAGATAGGCCTGTCGTTCGGCTGCGGATTGTCAAACTCGCCGGCCGCGAAATTAACGCCGGTAAACGGCAGTGGCTTGATGCTCTTTTGAGGAACAGTTTGCTGTGCATGGGCGAGCGTGCTGCACAGCAGCATGGCCGTAATTATTGGGAAGTGTTGGAGTGTCATAGCCTATCCTAACAGAAATGTCCGGGAGTGTCTAGTTTCGCGCAGGAGTTGCCGAAAATGTTGGCATGACTACTTCTTCCTGCCCAGCTTGTGCCGCCGCCACCCGCCAGACCCGCGCCGGGTTTAACCGATGCGGCACCCAGCGCCTCCACTGCTAGCACTGCCGACGCTACTACACCCATCAGCCCAAAAAGTCAGTATCTTTGCCTGCCGGAATGGGTAGAATAATCCTGTTGTGTGCAAACAAATGTTCGCTTTGAGGGAAAATCATGCGAGATGCCTGGCTTGGATCGAAGCGCGGGGAATGGGTTGCTTACTTGAAGGCAGTAGACCGGGAAAAGAAAGCGCATCGCTACAGCGGTAGCCACTACGACGACGGTATGTGCCACGGGATTATTCCTTTTGGCGCGGTGCATCACTGGCGTAACGAAGCCGAGCGCCGGCAGGTAGGCATGCTCTCACAACCGCTATCAGGCCGGGTGCTAGGTATGGATGAGATGGGCGCGGCCCTAGCGGTGACCTGTCCCTACGGCGGCACGGAGCAGTGGTATTGGATGATGCTGATACCTGGGACACGAAGTGGCCTTTAGAAGCTAACTGTTGTAAGGGTGAATATCTAGTTGAGGTGCGGTCACGTCTGGTTTGGTGTTGCCGCGAGCACTCTGATCATAAAGAAACGAGAATTAATCAAAAATCGGGAAGTAGAGAGTGTCCAAAAGACGCTCGCTGACGCTGGGTTCCGGGTCGAGACCGACCTGCGAAACGAGAAAGTTGGCAAGAAGATCGCCGAAGCCGAAACTCAAAAAGTGCCGTATACGCTGGTCACCGGCGACCGGGATGCTGCCGCCGGGACGGTGTCTGTCCGCCAGCGCGGCGGCACGGATTTAGGCGCACTCAGCGTAGATGAATTCTTGCAGCGTCTGCGTGAGGAAACGACGGCGAAAAGCGGGTAGTAAGCACCGGCACTGGAAGTGCCGGTTATTTTTTCTGCAAATGCGGCCTGAGTATCGCCATTTGCGGCCGGTCCTTTCCGTCCTTCGGCTCCAGCGTAAACATATAATCGCCCCACCAGGCTCCCGCCGACCACCAGGTATACCCAACCCAAACGTCACGGTTTGCTTCCATAAAGCGCAGCATGTCGCTGGCTGCCGCTGTCGCAGTCGGGTTATTCGCCGCCGCAAACTCCCCTAAGAACCCGCGCTGATGGTGCTGACGGCACCAAAGCGTAAACGCCTTAAGGCGCTCACTGCCGATAGTCGCGCTGGACGCTTCCGGGTGTGTCCCTGAGCTATCGGGGTCTAGATATTGATGAACTTCATAGATAAAGTGGTTTTGGGGATCTTTGATACCGAGCATCACTGCCCCGTTGCCGCTGGTAATCCAGCTATGTGCTCCTGTCCAGGAGATCCCCGGTACGAGAATCAGATTGTTCGCGCCGGACTCACGGATGGCGGCGATGGCGGCATTGGCCGCGTCGAGCCACTGGTTTGCGGGCATGTCATACGGCTCGTTTACCAAACCGAACCAGACATGCGGGTTGGACTTGAACTCCGTGCCCAGTTTTCTCCAGAGGTCCGCAAACGCGGTGTCCGGGACATCGGAAGTTCCAACGACACTGCTGTAGTAGCGGGCACTATCGTGCGGGTCGAGCAGAACAGTCAGGCCGCGCTTCTTTGCTTCTTCGACGACACCGCGCATGCGGCTCAGGACGACTGGGTCCAGCGGTGCATTAAGTGCTGGCTGAAGGTCCATCCAGCGGAACGGGAACCGGATGATGTTGACGCCTTTGCCGACGAAATAGTCCATCTCGGCGGCTGAAGGATAGATATATGTCTGGCCATAGATGGGCTTGACACCCAGCTTGCGATCTCCGAACTCGCCCCCCGAAAGAGTAACACCGGTGAACAGCAGCGGCTTCATGGGACCTCTCGTGACACTCACAGATTTTGCGCCGCCATGAATCGGCGCGGCGGCATTCTGGGCGTGAGCAGCAGCTCCAGAAAGCAGTATCAGCAGCAGTGCAAAATAGCGTAAGTAGGCCAAGTTTTTTCGTCTCCTGTGTTTGGCCTATTATACCAGAATCTGTCAGAGTCTTGACAAAGCCGGGCGTCCCGGCTATAATAAACCTAG
>JAYVVR010000020.1:0-2309 GCA_043786835.1 Armatimonadota bacterium
CCGACTTCCTCCGCCGCCGTCGCCGCAAACAGGATTCGTTCTGGATCCGCGTTTTGCAGACCCTCTAATGCAAGCAGCATCGCGGCAAGGTCAGCCCGATCGTCTAAAAACGGGGACGCCACAAAGTCGCCCAGCGTTGTCCATGTTCGGCGCGACGGGTGCAGGACAATGCGGGTTCCGGCCCGCACCCCAGCCCGCGCCAGCGCGCCTGCCGATAAGCCTGTAAAGATGCGCGTGTCCGCCCAGGTCAAAGCCCGTTCCCGCGCCGCCGCCGCCGGACTGCTTAGGTCAGTGGTGTGGATGGAGCCGAACGACAAAATGCCGTCCAGCGGCGTCGGCGCAAGTATCTGTACCGGCCCTTCGCCCCATTTCCAGGGAAACACGCCGCCGAGATTCGTGACGACAAGATGCCCGTTACTTTCGACCCGAACAACAAGCAGCGCGATTTCGTCGAGGTGCGCCATAACGACAATCTCAGGATGGTCAGGCAGACGGCTTGCGCCCGGCACCGACAGCAGCAGATTACCCCGTGCATCGGTTTCATGGACGCAGCCAAGCCGTTCGGCATGAGCGGCGACGGCCTCCCGCACCAAAGTTTCCTGTCCCGGCGGTCCCGGTATTTGTGTCAGCTCGCGCACAAGTATTAATGGATCGGTCATAGGTTGGTTTCGGTGAATGACGTGAGTGTGGGATTTCAATCCCACACTGTGGGGCGAGGACGCCCAATGGCCGCCTTCGCAGGGACAGGAAAAGACCGTAATTCTTGTCCCAATCTTTGTCTGTCGAGTGCATCTGCTCCGATCGTCGTTTCCGTGCAGCGGATAAAGCCCTTCTGGGCGTACATTTTGGACAGCACGGCCGTACAGATCGGCGATTCCTGGCTCCTATCCAGCACCAATCCGGCGGCGTAACGGGCCAGCGACCGGTTAAGACGCTCCGGGTGCCGCCGGACAAACGCCAGCAGGACCTGCCCGCCAAGTGAGTTGCCGGCAAAGTTTGCTTTTTTGAGGTCGAGCGCGTCCATCACCCGTGCCAGCCAGTCGGCCAGTTCGACAGTGGACAGCGCTTTTCAGGTCCCGGCGAACAGCCGAGGCCGTGAAGCAAAAGCGTCGGCAGTGTGCCATCAGATGACGAAGAGGGGGCAGGAGACGAACACCGACGGCGCGGCCATCTACCGTGTCTCCCTGCTTCTAGGAAGATTCATGGGACATACGGAGGGATTATACCTGATAGGAACCTCACCCGGCTCGTCAGTCCTGTCGTGATTGCGTGAGGTGTGGTCGGGATAAGTCCAGCCAAAATGCCTGCCGTGATCGTTTCTCCACCGTCCGTGCCGATCAAAGTCGCATTGTCACCGGCATGGACATTTGGAATGCCTGTGACGTCTACCACCATTTGATCCATACAGATACGCCCGCAAATTGGGACGCGTTTCCCGTGCAACAGGACAAAGCCGCGATTTGAGAGGCCGCGCGGGTAGCCGTCGCCGTAGCCGACCGTCAAAGTCGCGTAAGTCCCCCCCCCGCTTGGGACGGTGTAGGTACGCCCATAAGAGATTGTCACGCCGGCCGGCAGAAAACGGCAGAGCGAGACGCGCGTTTTGAGCGATAGCACGGGTTTCAGAAGTAAACTGCGCGCGGCGAATAGGTTTGGGGTCGGCTCGATGCCATACAGCAGCAGGCCGGGCCGGATCAGGGCATGATGAGCAGAGGGAGACAGGTTGAGCACGGCGGGCGAATTCGAGGCGTGTGCCAGCAGCGATTGGGCACGGGGGCCAAGCGCTTCGAGGAAATCCGAGAAGAGGATGTGCTGACATTGGGCATCAGCAGGGTTGTCGTCAGCATCGGCGAAGTGCGTGGCAATTCCTGTGATGGCAAGATTAGGCAGGGCATCGAGCGCGGACAGCAGGGCGGAAGCATCTGAAAGCTGGACTCCGGCTCGGCCAATTCCCGTATCTAAATCCAAATGCGCGGCGATTTGGGTGTTTTGAGCGCGAGCCGCGTCCGACAGCGCCTGTCCCATTTCTAAGTCGCTCAAAAGCAGCGTCAGGCAGTGGTACACAATCGCCGGGGCTTCCGACGGCAGCGCGGGGCCGAGCAGGTAAATCGCGGCGTCCGGCGGCAGCAGCGGACGCAGCGCCGCACCCTCGGCAGGAGTCGCAACCCCAAAGTCGGAGAGACCGAACTCAGCACAAAGCGGGGCGATTTGGGCAACGCCGTGACCGTAAGCATCGGCTTTAACGACAGCCATGACCCGCGCCGGGCCAAAACGCGCTTTCAGGAGCGCGATGTTATGCGCCAGAGCTGAGG
>JAYVVR010000021.1:0-2306 GCA_043786835.1 Armatimonadota bacterium
GCCTTTGATGCCTTTGGCCAGCAGGTCGTCTACGTCTTTTTTCTGGGTCAGCGCGGAGCCGTCGGCGGGTTCGATGAATTGGACATCGGCTCCAACTTCTTTCGCGGCGGCGTCAACGCCTTTGCCGCAGATTTTCCAGTAGTCCGATGGATTGTTGGTCACAAACGCCAGCGCGACTTTCGTGCCGCCGCTCGCCGGGGAACCGGCGGGGGAGGCTGAAGGGCCGCTTGCGGAGTTATCGCCGCCGCTGTGGCAGCCGGAAAGTCCGAGCGCAAGAACAACTGCTGGAAAGAAAAGAAGCGGGCGAACGGCAGACGTGAAAGAAAGGCTCTTCATTGTGTGTGGCTCCTGGAAAATAGAATCCGGTGTCCAAAGCGGACACTCTGATATGATACCTGCTGTCCTCGTCAAAACGATACTGTATTGCCGCTAAGAAACCCACCAAAAAGAATTAGAGTCCACCAAACTGCCGATTTAGCCACCAGGAGTGACGGAGACTGCCCCGCGAGGAACTTGATTGACAGGTTTCTTCGGGGCTAGGTATACTGTCTGTCTATGGCCTCAACAATCATCAAACCACCGACTGTGCCGCCGCTGCCGGACGACGCCAGCGGGCCGAAGCCATCGGGGGTGGTGCGGGCAGCCGGGGCGGTCATGGCGGCGACCCTGCTGTCGCGGGTGCTGGGGCAGATCCGGGATATCGTCATCGCCCATCAGCTTGGGGCGGGGGTCTCGGCGGACGCGTATACCGCCGCTTTCAAAGTCCCCGATTTGTTTATGTATCTGCTGGCCGGCGGAGCGCTGGCATCCACGTTTATTCCTGTCTTTAAAGAGCATCTTCAGCTTAACAAACACAAAACAGCCTGGCAAATCTTTTCGGTTGTCGCAACTGTGACGGCCTTGGTGGCCGGACTGTTCGTGATCATCGCCGAGATCTGGACCCCCGAGTTTGTGCGCCTGCTGAATCCCGGCTATGATGCCGCCACTGTCGCGCTGACCGTTCCGCTGACACGGATTGTCCTGCCCGCGCAGATTTTTTTCATGCTCGGCGGTCTTCTGATGGGCACACTGAATGCGCGCGGGCAGTTTTTGCTGCCGGCGCTTGCCCCGAGCATTTACAACCTCGGCATCATCTTCGGCGCCGCCGTGCTGTACCCGCTCGGCCTCGGCACTGCCGGGCTGATGTGGGGCGCGCTCGGCGGCGCGTTTCTCGGTAATTTTCTACTGCAGGTGATTTTGGTGACGCGCACAGGCGGGTGCTTCACGCCAAGTCTCGCCGTGCTGCATCCGGGCGCGATTAAAGTCTGGAAGATGATGCTGCCGGTTCTGCTCGGCGTGTCGCTGCCCAATGTGGATCAGATCATCAACAGTTATTTCGCATCGGAGCTGGCCCATGGCTCGCAGGCCGCTCTGCAGTACGCGGTGCGTCTGATGCTGATTCCCATCGGCATCTTTGCCCAGGCGATGGGGATTGCGATCCTGCCGACGATGTCCGGACAGGCCGCCGCCGGGCAGCGCAAAGAGTTCAGGGCAACGCTGTCGTCGGCCCTGCGAACGATTTTGTTTGTGACCGTGCCGGCGTCGGCGCTGCTTTTTTTGCTGGCGGTCCCGATTATCACGCTGCTGCTGCAAAGCGGCCAGTTCACAGCCCAGGCCACGGCGGTGACTGCGACCGCGCTGCGGTTCTATTCACTCGGCATCTTTGCCTGGTCGGCACAGGCGATTCTCACGCGTGGGTTCTACGCGCTCCAGGATACTCGCACCCCGGTCATCTCTGGTACAGTCATGACAGTCGTTTTTATCGGCATGAACTGGTTTGTTGTCCACGAAACGCTCTGGGGTGTCGGGGGTCTGGCGCTGGCGACAAGCATTGCGGCAACTCTGCACATGGGCGTCATGTTTGGGCTGCTGCGCCTTCGCCTGCGCGGCATTCAAGACGGTCTGCTGTTTGTCAGCGTCTTAAAAACGCTCTTTGCGACCGCTGCACTCTGCGGCGCGGTCTGGCTGGTCCGTGCAGGCGTTTTAACATTCCTGCCGCCGGCGGACTCGGCGAAGATGGCTGCGCTGACAATGCTGGCTCTCGCAGGCGGGGCCGGTCTGCTCGCGTTTGTGGCAGCCGCCCGGCTTTTGCGAATGGCCGAGCTTTCGTCTACTGCCGGCCTGTTCCAGCGCCGGCGTTCTTAAGCCATCGTTTCTTGATCGTTTCTTGAAGGAGATAGCAATGGACGTATTCGAAAAGTTCAATTCCAAGTTCGGCAAATGGTATGAGGGCTTATTTGGCGGAGAGGGGGGCGAGCTGCGCCCGA
>JAYVVR010000022.1:0-2306 GCA_043786835.1 Armatimonadota bacterium
CCGTCGGTAAAGACCTTCGCCGGCCCAATTCGGACCCACTCGGTTTCCGGTGTCACGTCGCGGGGGTTCGGCACGGTCTCCATCGCCGCAAGCTGGGAAAGAAGCATCATCAGCGAACATCGAAGTGTGAGAGAGCCGGAGCGGGCCGCTTCGTGATAAACGGTGATCTCCTGGAAGCTGTCCCGAGCCGCAAGACCCAGCGTGGCATCAACAGCGCTGGTGATGCCGAGCGCGTTCAAGGCTGCCGAGGCGCGTACGAGCGCGGCAACTTTCTCACTGACACTTGGCTCCGGGGCGGCATCGTAGGCGAGATTGGCAGCGGTCTCCAGCAGCACTCCTGTCGCTTCGCCGTCGCCGCCTCGGACGATCGTACCGCCGGGCGGGTCCGGCGTGTCCCGCGTCACTCCCATATGCTTCAAGGTACGGCTGTTCACTGAAACTGCGTGACCGCTGGCATGGGTAATCAAGACAAACGGCTTCCCGCCGCCGATCTGGTCTAAATCAAAACGCGTTGGGTGCCGTTTCCCCTCCATGCTGTTTTGATTATAGCCGCGCCCGCGTATCCAGTTGCCAACCCCGGCATTTTGTTCGTCGGCCCGCTCTTGCAGCTTATTAACCAGTGCCGGAATTGTCGGAACGCCGGTCAAAGCGACGGCAGCCAGTGTCAGCCCGAAGCCCAGCACATGACAATGAGCATCGTGAAAGCCCGGCACGAGTGTCTGCCCGCCGAGCGGGACGGTTCTGGTCGCCGGCCCGGTCAGCGCCGACAGGTCCGCTTGCTGGCCGACGGCGATCACGCGGCCAGCCGCGACAGCGACGGTATCGGCGAGCGTGTCTGTTAAAGGCAGGCTTGCCTGGGTATAAAGAATATCAGCAATCAATGTCATAGTACGATGATACCCAGAGGAGAGACAAATGCCGACACGCGAAATTGCCCGGACCGAATGGAAAACGTATTTTGATGAGTTCAGCCGCACTCGCGCCGGCGAGATTGTCTCCATCGAGACGATCTCCGACCCGCAAGGTGACCCACAGTTTCCCTGGAACAAGCAGCCCTTTGTCGGCTTGACCTACGAAGAAAAGGGCGAGGAGCCGGGGACTATCGAAATCTCGGCGGGCAGGGAAACAAATAACCAGCATACGCATACAGTCACAAACCCCGTGCATGTGTATCACAAGAACGCGCGGGGCCTCATCTCCAACGAAGTCAACATTGATGAAGTCGTCGAGATTACATCAAGCGACGACCCGCGCATTGTCTTTTTGCACTTCGCCCCGGCAGTCTCGTGAACGGGTTAATCCAGTGCGTTCCAAACTTTAGCGTCGGGCGGGACGCCGCTGCAATAGAAGCTATTGTGGAGAGTATACGGCTGACGCCCGGCGTCCGCTTGGCAGACTGGAGCGCCGACCGCGACCATAACCGGCTGGTCGTCACTTTTACCGGCCCGCCGGAGCCGGTCCGCGCCGCCGCCCTCGCGTCTGCCGCCGCCGCGATTCAAGTGATAGATTTAGAGGCGCATCAGGGCGTCCATCCCCGTCTCGGTGCGATAGATGTCCTGCCGTTCGTCCCGCTTTCGGGGTTAACGCTTGCCGAGTGTGCCGAACTTGCCGTTCGTGTCGGCACCGAGATCGCGGCACTTCACCAGCTTCCCGTTTTCTTCTACGAGGCCGCCTCGCCGCTTGCTCACAGCCTGCCGTTTGTCCGCAAGTCAGCGTTCACGGCGCTTTTGCCCGATCTTGGCCCCAAAACGCCCCATCCCACTGCCGGGGCGGTCGCTGCCGGCGCACGCGGGCCGCTGATCGCCTACAATGTCAATTTAGCCACTTCCAACCCCGCCGCCGCCCGTGCGATTGCCCGCGAGATGCGAACACTTCCCACCCTGCCCGGCATCCGCGCCCTCGGTCTGCGTTTGCCGTCGCGGGGCATGACCCAGGTTTCGATGAACCTGACCCGGCCCGCCGAGACGCCACTTCTGAGTGTGTTTCAGTACATCGAGCGCCGCGCTGCTGACCTCGGCACCACGGCGACTGAAAGCGAAATCATCGGCGCTTTGCCGCACAGTGCCGCCACTGGGGTCTTTGCTGACGCCCTGCGCTGCCCGGCGTTCAGACTGGCGCAAATTTTGCCGCGTTCTGCCCCGTAAGAACACGGGGTTTTTGAAAAAGATTGACTAACCGTGTGTTATTCTGCCTTTTCTGCTGTAAAATAGAACTATGAAAAACATCTGCCTCACACCCTGGTATCGTCAGGCGATTCTCGGAGCCGTCGTGGCTGCCCTGACTGCCTGCGCCGCTGTGCAGGCACC
>JAYVVR010000023.1:0-2301 GCA_043786835.1 Armatimonadota bacterium
CATCACAGGCAATGGGCAGGGGATCAGCGGCAGCGGGCGGATTGTTTTGTTCGCGCCGATGAATGGAGTCGTGACGGCACAGTCAGTGACGCTTGGGGAAGCCGTCGAGCGCAGCAGCACGCTGTTTACGCTGGAAAACCTTGATTCTGTGACCGTGCAGGCGAATGTCGGCGAGACGGACATTGCCCGTGTCAGCGTCGATCGGCCCGTGACAGTCACGGTTCCGTCCTATCCGAACGAGCGCTTTTCGGGCACGGTCAGCAGCTTGGGTGGGAGCATTGACGAGAAGACGCGAACGCTTCCCGTCCGCTGCATCGTGGGGAACCCTGCACGGCGGCTGCGTCCTGAAATGTTTGCGCAGGTCTCGCTTTCAACAAACACGCCGAGGCCCGCCCTGGTCGTGCCGCAAGCGGCCCTTGTCGGCGACAGTGACAGCCAGGCCGTTTATGTCGCAGGGGATGGCGGTTTCCGCAAAAGGCCCGTGGTAATCGGCAGGACATTAGGGAGCAGCGTTGAGATTGAAAGCGGCCTGCACGTCGGAGACCGCATTGTCACCGACGGTGCATTCATCCTAAAATCCGAGGCGGGCAAAAGCGACTTGAAAGACAGCGATTAACATGATAGAACGTATTCTCACCTTCAGCCTGCGCCAGCGCCTCCTGATTGTAATCGGGGCGCTTCTCCTTGTCGCAGGCGGACTCTGGGCCTTCGGCCAGTTGCCGATTGATGCCGTTCCCGATGTGACCAATAATCAGGTGCAGATTAACACTCGTGCTCCTGGCCTCGCTCCCGCCGAGGTGGAAAAACTCGTGACTTACCCCGTCGAGGTTGCCATGAGTGGTGTTCCTTATGTCTCGGAGACGCGGTCAATCTCCCAGCCTGGCTTGTCCCAAGTCACCGTGGTTTTTGATGACTCGGTCAGCATTTACTTTGCCCGCCAGCTTTTGCTGGAACGGCTGGCGACGCTCGGCGGCAGCCTGCCGCCAAATGTCGGAACCCCGACCATGTCCCCAATTTCCACGGGGCTTGGCGAAATCTACCAGTACACCCTGGACAGCGATACCGTCAGCCCGACCGACCTGAAAACGCTCCAGGAATTCCTCGTCAAGCCGCAGCTTCGTACCGTGCCAGGCGTTGCCGAGGTCAACACCTACGGCGGATATGATAAGCAGTTCCAAATTGAAATTGATACCCAAAGGATGCTGTCGCATAGTATTACCCTGCGGCAACTCGAAGATGCCGTGGACCGTAACAACACGAATGCTGGCGGAGGGTTTATCATTCAGGGACCTCAGCAGCTTCTGATTCGCGGGATCGGGGTCGCCCGAAACACGAAGGACATCGGCAATATCGTTGTGGACGCCGACAGAGGTACGCCAATTTACGTCCGCGACGTTGCGGATGTCAAGGAAGGCGCGGGGCTTCGCCAGAGCGCGGCCCTGCACAACGGTAAGGAAACCGTCCTCGGCATCGCCATGATGCTGAAAGGCGCGAACTCGCGGACCGTTGCCCTTGCCGTAGACGATAAAATCCGCCAGATTCGGACGGAGTTGCCGCTAGGCGTTCGCATCACCACGGTTTATAACCGCACTGACCTTGTGGACAAAACCATCGGCACAGTCGAGAAGAATTTACTGGAAGGCGGCTTTCTAGTCATTGCCGTTCTGCTGCTCCTGCTCGGGAACCTGCGCGGGGCGCTCATCGTCGCGTGCCTAATTCCGCTGTCTCTGATGTTCGCGATCATTGGGATGCAGCAGTTCGGCATTTCCGCGAACCTGCTGTCCCTTGGTGCTGTTGACTTCGGCCTCATTGTGGACGGCGGGGTAGTTCTGGTCGAAAACACCGTGCGGCGTCTGGCCCAGGCCCGTGAACACGCGGCACAAACACTTTCCCGCGCGGAAGTCGTTCAGACCGTGCTTAAGTCCGCAGTTGAAGTCGGTGCGCCGCTGACGTTCGGCGTTGCCATCATCATCATGGTTTATCTGCCGATCATGACGCTTACGGGCGTTGAAGGTAAAATGTTCCGTCCGATGGCGTACACGGTTTCCCTGGCTTTAGGCGGTGCTCTGCTCCTTTCTCTTACCTTAATCCCAGCTTTGTGCGCACTCGGTCTGTCCCGCGACACGCGCGAGAAAGAGAACCTATTCATGCGCGGGGCCGAGCGTCTCTACGGCCCCGTGTTAGGCTGGGCGCTGGGGCACCGCGCCCTGGTTGCTGCCGTCAGCGTTTTGTTCTTTGCGGGATGCGCGGCTTTGTTCCCGCTGCTCGGATCAGAGTTCACCCCGACGCTGGACGAAGGCG
>JAYVVR010000024.1:0-2301 GCA_043786835.1 Armatimonadota bacterium
TGAATAATCAAAAACAGTACAATATTCAAGTCATCAACCTCTCGCTTGGCCATCCGGTCAGCGAAAGCTACACTACTGATCCAATCTGTCAGGCCGTCGAAGCCCTGTATCAGGCCAAAATCGTCGTCGTCTGCGCCGCCGGCAACGAAGGCCGCGCAAACGGTGGCACCTACACCGCCGGCCTCGATAACGAAGGCTGGGGAACCGGCTACGGCTCGGTCCAAAGCCCCGGCAACGACCCCTACATCATCACGGTCGGCGCGACCAAGAAAATGGATAATATCCGGGCCGACGACAAGATCGCGACCTACTCCGGCCGTGGCCCGAGCCGCCTGGATTTGATCATGAAGCCGGACATCATCGCGCCCGGCAACAAAGTCATCTCGCTTGACGCCAACGGCAGCACCCTCGACAACTATGACGGTGGGACCAACGACATTCCGTACTCCTACTATGTCAAGCCGTCCATTCTTGCGTCCTGGACGCTGAACCACTCGTCGCCGGACTACTTTCGGCTTTCCGGCACTTCGATGGCGTCGCCGGTCGTCGCCGGTGCGGCGGCGTTGCTGCTGGAAGCGAACCCAAACTTGTCGCCCGACACGATCAAGGCCCGTCTGATGCTGTCTGCCGACAAGTGGTATGCGCCCGACGGCACCGCCGACCCGCTGACTTACGGCGCGGGGTATTTAAATGTTCCTGCTGCGCTTGCAAGCTCGGTAGTCGCCGCCGGCCCGGCCGTCAGCCCAGCCCTCGCGATGAACTCCGACGGCAGCATCTCGGTCGTGATGGATCATGTGCTCTGGGGTTCGAGCCTGTGGGGCACCGGCATTACCGACATGCACGCCATGTGGGGCAGCCATGCCATGTGGGGCAGCCATGCCATGTGGGGCAGCACCGTGATGACTGCCGACCATGCCATGTGGGGTTCCGGCTCGTTGACCTTCAGCCATGCGATGTGGGGCAGCTCGGCAGTGAGCGCCGACCATGCGATGTGGGGCTCCAGCGTCTGGGGCGACCACGCTATGTGGGGCAGTGCATCTGCCACTGTGGACCTGACTACGACCGCACTAAGGGGCGAGTAACTCCCATGCCGAACAAATACTCCCGCGGGATTTCCTGGGAAGGTTAACGAACGAGACAAAGAACGAGCAAGATAAAGAACGAGCAAGATAAAGAAAGGGAAAGAGGCAATGCCTCTTTCCCTTTTTCGGCGTTTCGGGTTCTCAAAACCGGGTTCTCAAAACCTGACTTTTGCTGAGAGGCTGTATAGAAAGCCGAGCAGACCCCCAGTTCATCGTTCCCCCAACCCCCAATAATGGGGGAACCGGAGGGAGGACGCAGTGCCTCCTTCATTCCCTTTATGCTTCCCCATTTATGCTCCCCCATTATTGAGGGCGGGGGGGACTTCGGAATCGTTTCTATACAGTCTCTAAGAACTAATTCCTTTGAGATAACAGCCTTCACCGTGACCCACTCCCAGCCTTCCTGGCCGCCGCTATTAAAAACGCTGTATCCCGGCAGTTGATGCCGTCGCCGGTGTGAACTCTCATATCCGAGCCGAATACGCGGCAGCCTTTAAACAGCAAAGCCGCCCGAAGCGTCGCGGCGATATTGACGGCAATGACACTATGGTTTGCGGTGCCGCCGCTCATGGCCCGGATTTCGCCATCCACATATTCCCAGCGTCCTAAGCTGGTGCGGTCGAACTCGAAGTATTCGGCTTCGGTGTAAAGCTGCTTCTCGAGAGACGGAATGTATTTCTCGGCCAGTGCCATTTTGGGTGCCTTTTGGAGAGACATATACCTTAGCGGAGACCGTAGGCATCGCAGATGAGGGTTTTGCCGCGTTCAAGGGCGGCGGCGAGCGCTTCGGGAGTGAGATGAGCGCAGAGGGAAGCGTGCAGGCTATCGCGGCGTTCAATCTCTTCGGCGACAGGGGGGGCGGAGCGGCAGGTCTCGGCGGCGGAAAACCGCTGGGCGGCGGCTTCCCATTCTCCCGACGCTGCTGCTGTGTCGGCGAGGTTCAGCCAGCTTTCGGTCCTGCCGATGGCGTGACCCATGGCCTGATACAGCCGCAGCGCGTCGCAGGCGAGGGCGACGGCCTGCGTCCAGTCCTCCTCCCGCCGCCGGACAGTCGCCAGCGAGAGGGTGGTTCCCGCTTCCGCCATCCGGTCCCCCAGGCGGCGGCACAGAGCGCAGCCCTCCATAAGAAGCTGGGCGGCGGTGACCAGGTCGTTTTGGACGAGAGAGACATCGCCGAGGCTTCGCAGGCAGTACGCCCGGTGCCAGAGGTCGCCGAGCG
>JAYVVR010000025.1:0-6648 GCA_043786835.1 Armatimonadota bacterium
CGGTTGTCTGGCCATGGTCATTCTTACCCCAGCCGACAACTGTGCCGTCACTTTTGAGAGCCAGACAGTGCTTCTCGCCTGCGGCAATGGCGATTACACGAGAGAGACCCTTCGGCACGGCCAACTGGCCGAAGTCGCTGAAACCCCACGCGACGACGGTGCCGTCGCTTTTGAGGGCCAAGCTGACGAGGGCACTCGTCGCAATCGCGGTCACATGGGAGAGACCCGCCGGCACAGCCGCATCGCCGGGAATGTAGGACCCCCACGCCACCACCATGCCATCGCGCCTGAGGGCCAGGCTATGGTATTGACCTGCCGCAATCGCCGTGACGCCCGAGAGACCCGCCGGCACTGTCGTCTGTCCATACTCGTTTTTGCCCCAAGCGACGACGGTGCCGTCACGCCTCAGCACCAGACTATGGTCGCCGCCCGCCGCGATTGCGATTACATTGGACAAGCCCGCAGGGACATCCGTCTGACCGTCACCGTTGTAGCCCCACGCAGCAACCGTGCCGTCGCTTTTCAGGGCCAGACTATGGTCACCGCTCACGGTAATCGCGGCGACGCCTGTGAGACCCGCCGGCACGAAAAAGGTCCAGGTCGCAACTGTGCCGTCGCTTTTCAGGGCCAGACTGTTGTCGCCGGCCGCCGCAATGGCGGTCACATGGGACAGAGCGACCGGCACGGCCGTCTGCCCGTGCTTATTATCGCCCCACGCGACAATCGTACCGGTGCGCGGGAGCTGCGGCGCGTTAGGAGCGCCGGCGGCAGGAACGAGGCTGCTCGACGAAATTAGCAGGAGGCCGCATAACAAAGAGAGACCCCCGAAGCGCGAGCCAAAATGGTTTAGGAGAGAAGACATCGTAGACCTTTCCGAGAAGAGTGCCGACAAGTTAGGGTGCCGGTGACGACACCAGCGCCAAGCTGAACTCGTCGCCCGCGGCAATGGCGATCACATGGGAGAGACCGGGCGGCACAGTCGCTTGACCGTCACTGTTATAGCCCCACGCAGTAATCGTGCCGTCGCGTTTCAGCGCGAGATTATGGAATAGACCCGCCGCGATTGCGGAGACGCCTAAGAGGCCGGCTGGGACAATCGCTGAGTCGGTACGGTAGTTGCCCCACGCAACCACCGTACCGTCGCGTTTCAGCGCGAGACTATGTTCAAGGCCCGCCGCAATCGCGGCGATCTGCGAGAGACCAGTTGGGACAAATCCCTCGCCGTCACGGTTCGATCCCCAGACGACAACTGTGCCGTCGCGTTTCAGGGCCAGACTATGTGCGCCGCCCGCCGCAATCGCGGTCACATCGGACAAGCCCGCAGGGACATCCGTCTGACCATTCTGGTCATCCCCCCAGGCAACGACCGTGCCGTCGCTCTTCAGCGCCAGGCAATACGTCGCGCCTGTGGCAATGGCGATTACATGGGACAGGCCAACCGGCACAGTCGCCTCGTGAAAATTGATTGCCCCCCAGACAGCCACGGTACCGTCCTTTTTGAGCGCGAGACTATGCTCGCGGCCCGCCGAAATCGCGACGACGCCTGAGAGACCGGTTGGGATGGTCGTCGCACCTTCGGTACCGTCACCCCAAGCGACGACCGTGCCGTCGCTTTTGAGCGCCAGACTATGATATTTTCCTGCGGCAACGGCGACAACGCCCGTGAGGCCCACCGGCACAGTGGACTCCCCGGCGCTGTTCGACCCCCAAGCGACAACCGTGCCGACCGGGCGCGGCGCAGGGGCGGCGTTCACGGCAGCGCTGCCGAGCGCCAGCAAAGCGGCGAGGCAGACCAGGCACTGCCCGGCGGGAGATAAACGAAAACGTAACAAAGTAGACATGGTGAACCTTTCTGATTGACAGTTCTAAAAGGCAAATGTTCCCGCCGTGAATGTCCCCGCCGTAAACGGCAGGTCTGTGGGCGCAGACGCCAACTACCCTGCCCTCCGGGTAGCCAGTGCTGCGGGTGGAAGAATAAGAAAGCCTGTATCGTAATCTTCCACACACCGTGTGGTTGGCGCTTCGCCCATAGACCTGCCCTTCAGGGCGGGGACATTCACGGCGGGACTTAGGTATCCAGAGTTTTTATTCCTGACCCTCTCCTTTCGGAAGGAGAGGGTGGCGAGCATAAGCGAGCCGGGTGAGGTTCACGCCGCCCTCTTCCGCCTGGCGACCAGCACGCCGCCCATGCCGAGCATGAGCAGGAGGCCGAGGGAGACGGTGGTAGACGCTTCCGGGACGGCGGGAGAGTCCGCGCCAAGCAGCTCGAACACCGTGCCGCCGCCGTTGCCGCCTTTGCTCGTCGTGCCGAAGATGTTTCCGTAGGCGTCAATAATCAAGCTAGAATTCGGCTCGCCGGCAACAAGGCCGTCGAATGAGTAAATGGCCTTGATTGTCGTGCTGCCTGCCGCAAGCTCGAAGACCGTGCCGGCATCGAACGCGCCGCCGCTACGGGTCACGCCGAAGAAGTTGCCGGCGGCATCGAGGGTAAGCGCCCTGCTGGGAGAATACCCGTTCGGGACCACGGTGTTGTCCGACGAGAAAGAGGCGACTGTGGTGACAGAGTCGCTCCCTTTAGCAATCTCGAAGATCGTCCCAACCCCGGAAGCACCGCCGTTTTGGGCGGTCCCAAAGAGGTTGCCCTGACGGTCGAATGTCACTCCGGTCGGGTTTTGGCCGCTGGGGTATCCGCCGTTTGCTTCCGGGAAAGTGGCGATTGTCGAGAACGGAGCGTAGCCACCCGCACTCTGCTTGGCAAACTCAAAGACCGTCCCGGCATAGCTGGGGTAGCCGTCGCTCGCGGTTCCAATGATGTTGCCGCTGCTGTCGAGGAAGAGCGAGTTGGCAGCCGTGCCGTTCGCCGTGTTGAAGGCGACCATGTTAGTCGCGGCATGGCTCCCGGCAGCGATTTCGTAGATCGCACCGTAGGTTCCGCCGGAGCCGGGACCGCTCAGGGCCGCCGAACCGTACAGGTTGCCGCTGCCGTCCACTATGACCCCGGTGAGGGGACCACCAGCCCCCGCGCCGTCGAAAGAGACGAGGGTCTTGATAGCCGTCGTCCCTTTGGCGACCTCGTAGACCGTGCCGAGATTGTTTGCGCCGCCCTGCTCGGTCGCCCCGTAAAGGTTGCCGCCGGCATCGAACGTCAGCGTACCGAGCGCCGCCGCGCCGTTGCCTCCGGTGAAAACGTCCAGCGTCTTCATCGGCTGGTAGTCGCCTGTGCTGCCCCGGCTGATTTCAAAGAGTGTGCCGCCGCCGCTGCCGCTGTCGGAGCCACGCACATCGTTTCGACCGGAGATGGTGGCTCCGAACAGATTTCCGCTGCCGTCGAAGATGACACCGTCAGGGGTGTCCCCCTCCGCCGAGCCGACCGGAATGCGGTTGAAGTCCGTGAACGAGGCCAGGACTTTGAGTGTCGGCCCCGACTGCGCCAAAGCGGGCACAAGGGGCAGAGCCGTCAGCGCGAGGCCGAGACAGAGTGATAAACGAGTTTGCATGAGAGGAGTCCCTTCAGGAAGCATAAAAGAGACGGCAGCGACAACAACAGCCTTATTCTACTAGGCTACCGTATCACCAGCGTTTCAAATCGCTCGGAAAAGAGGTTTCGGGTAAAAAATTGTGAAAAAACAGGTATCTTTGCGGAGATTACGAACAGAGGAGTCTGCTAGTTGCCCCGCGGGCTGGCGTCGCGCAAGTTCGCGGTCTTCTTGCCGTGGTGGATGGCAAAGAATGCCGGGGTGTTCTGCTTCGCCATCAAGTTGCTAAAGTTCTCGAGTGCGCCCTGGTTAGTCGCCGCCCGGCAGAGCAATTGGGGAGCGCTGGTCTTCGGACATGGCTTCCATATCTCGAATTTGGTCTGCTATACCCTCGGCGTCACTCTTGGAGCTGGGATTGAAGCGGCATTTAGGTATCAGAGGCGAATCTGAGCAAGAATCACCGGGTCTTTAATAGACCTCTTGCGTAAGTATCCTGCACTGGAAGTGCAGGGCTTTTGAGATGCGATTGTCTGCCTTCGCAGACAGAAGAGCTGGCCCTTCGCGAGTGATCTTATGCCGGCGAAGGCAGAGAATCGCTTTGTAGAAGACCCGGAGTTCTAATCCGGGCAGGCCAATGCGACTTATGCAAGAGATCTATTATCTTTATCCGCCTCTTCCTCCACGCAGGTGGGGGCTTGGCGCTTCGCCCTCCAGCGAGGTAGTTCACGCCCTCGACAACAGCACATGCCCTCGAACACAATGCGCCCCCTCGTCTCCACCTACTGACTCTCGCACCAGTCAAGCACGTCGCTGAAGCAGAGGGTTTCGAGCTTGCCGAAGAGGACGTGGCGACCGAGACGGGCGCGGGACAGCGCCGGGCTGGACAGGCCGCACAAAAAGCGGGCCTGCTGGCGGGGGTCGGCAAGGGCGTCAGGGTGAGACGCGAGCAGAGTTTGCCAGGCGGGAAGGTCAAGAAGTTTATCAGGCATCAGCAGGTCGGGGACCAAGGGGAACTCGGCGGCTTTTCCGGTGACGCAAAACGTGCAGTGGCCGCACGGCTCCGTGCGCTTTTCGCCGAAGTAGCCGACCAAAGCGTTGGTCTGGCAGCCGGCATGAGTGACAAGCTTTAAGACCCGGCCCAAGCGCTTGATTTCGGCTTGTTCACGCTTAGTAAAACGCTCGGCAAGGTCGGCGGCGAGGGCGCTTGCATCTTCTTCGTCGCGGCCGCGCGTGTAACGCTGGCGGACATCGGCGACTTTCAGCTTCCCCCACCCCTGCTCCTCGATATGCTCCAATGCCCGGACGACGCGGCGGCGCTCGACGCCTAAATGCTCGGCGGCTTCGTCCGGGTTCAGCGCGTACCAAAGAGTGCCGCGCTTGGCGAAATCAAACAAATCCCGGACAAAATCGGCGTGAACGCCTTTGAACTTGGCAATCAGCGCTTGGAGGGGGATCAGAGGCTGGATTTCGTAGCCGGCGTAAAACGGCGTTCCCTGCTTGAAAACACCGTCTATTTCCAAGTACGTTAAAGCTGTTCGCAGGACAAGCTGGCGAATATCGTGCTGGTTCGAGAGGCCGGTCAGCGCGAGATCAAACTCCGGGCCGCGTGAGAGCAGATCGTCGAGCAGCGATTCCAGCGAGGCATCGGTCGGCGTGTCTCCGTACGCGAAGTTTTCGAGTGTCGGGACGTCTTCCGGACAGGCCAAGAGCTCGACGGTGGATTTCAGGCCGTCACGCCCGGCCCGGCCAATCTCCTGACTGTAGCTTTCCAGTGATTTGGGCAAATTGTAGTGGTAGACATAGCGGACAGCAGCTTTGTCAATGCCCATGCCGAACGCGATAGTCGCCACGACAATGCCTTTGTCCGATTCCATCCAGCGGTCCTGCACCCCCGCCCGGAGCGTGTCTTCTAAACCTGCATGGTAGGCTTCGGCGGGGAAGCCGTTTTCGGCCAGCAGACCCGCCACCCGCTCCGCCGTCTTTTGCAGTGTCACGTACACAATCGTCGGCCCCGGCGGACGTTTTCCAATCCGCTTTAAGAGAGTCGCATCGCGCTCGGCGTCAGTGACCGGCGTAATAGACAAATTGAGATTGGGCCGGTAAAAGCCCGTCACAATCGCACCTTCTTTGGGAATGGCAAACGCCGCTTCGATGTCTTTGACGACCGCAGGCGTCGCGGTCGCGGTCAGCGCCAGTACGCGTTCGGCCTTGACGGTTTTCGCGGCTTCAGCGAGTTTCAGATAGTCAGGCCGAAAGTTATGGCCCCATTCCGAGATGCAATGGGCTTCGTCTACCGCAAACAGGGCGATCTTGACGCGGGACAGTAGGGCGACAAAGCGCTCATTGTTGAACCGCTCGGGCGCGACATACAGCAGCTTCAAAGTCCCGTTTTCAAGCCGCGCGGTCACATCACGCACTTCCTCGCTGGTCAGGGTCGAATCAAGACGCGCGGCGTTGATTTTGCGCCTCACTAGGAAGTCTATCTGATCTTTCATCAGCGCAATCAGCGGCGAGACAACCAAAGTAAGGCCGGGGTAGCGCAGGGCCGGGAGCTGGTAGCAGAGCGATTTGCCGCCGCCTGTTGGGAAAACGGCTAGGGCCGCGCCATGGTCATGCAGGGCGTCGATCACAACTTCCTGGCCGGGCCGAAACTCGTCAAAGCCGAAGTACTTCTTCAAAAGCTCCGCTGGGGTCTCATCCGTAGTCGCCTCTGCCGCAGTAATTTCAGTATCCATAGGTTTCTCGTGGCCTTCCGTGGTAAAATAAAATATGTTGCGGTTAAATGTTCTGCTTTTAACATCGGTATTCCTGCTTTTGCCCGGCGGCGCACAGGCGCAGATGACGGTCGCCGGGCCACCGTCACCGACCGGGCGGGCGCTCGCGGCCTGGGCCGCAAAGCATGTGCCGGCGAAGTTTCAGGCGAGAGGGCCGCTGGAAGTCTCCCCGCTGTCGGAGTCTGGCATGAATGACTACTTACGCGACGGTGACAACCCGCAAAATAAGTCGCAGGGTGATGACGACGAAATTGACGGCGTTTTCGTCAACCATCCCCCGCGCATCCTGCTCCGCGTTCCCGATTCCGGCAGGCTGGACTTTGGCACGCTCGCCCATGAGTACGGTCACTATGTCTGGTTCGATTTACTCAGTAAAGACGACAGAAATCGCTACAAAT
>JAYVVR010000026.1:0-2296 GCA_043786835.1 Armatimonadota bacterium
GATGAAGCGACGCTTGAACCGATGGATACTGCCAATAAATGAGTCCGGTAAAGAAGGCCGGCAGAAGCATGAAAGAGGGCCAAAGAGAGGGTCTGCCGACCAGGATATGAAGATTGCCGCGCAAGGCATCTTGGCGAGTTACCAAATAACAGATTTCCATGCTGCTCTCCTGCAATCTCTCGGCACCTCTGGGGCGCGATGGAGCCACGGAATAAATTCCGAGGCTGTCGAAAACCACCGTCGAAGCGACGGAAGACCAGCTTCGCTGGGTGTATTATTCTTGTGTCGCCGCGACACTGGTTTATTCCGAGCCTCGGGATTCATTCCGTGGCATTCGCTTCCCTTTATTGAAAACGCGGCGGGGGCGGCCAGGCAGAGACTAATTCTCTGCCGCCTTTCCGCTTTCCTGCTTGAGAAGCGGCAAACTCCGGTGCGCCCTCGGCGGCGGGCAAAATAATTCCCGTTGCCTCTTGACAGAACGGAGGCTTTCTGTCATCATGGCAATGCGGCACCCTACCCAATGCACTTTTGCCACGCTCACCCCTGCTGTGCGTTTCTCCAGCAACTTGTCTTTCGCTGTACGATCTACTGCACGCTTTTCTCAAAGGAGACAAAGACGATGAAGATGCACTTTCCTCTGGCTGCCTTCCTGCTTCTTGCCGGGGGCATTTCCGCCCAGGCGCAGAACCCCAACTCCCTACTGGTCGTTATTGACGAGAACGGTAACGGCACCCTCGGCCTGCCCGCAAGCGGCCTCACCACTCTGACCGGCTTTCTGTCGAACGATCCCGGACCGGGCGGCCTGCCGAACGTCCTGACCTACAAACTGCCGTTCGCCGGCCTGCAAGGCGACGTTTTCCTTACCGACACTGCTCCTACCGGCGCGGTCTCGGTGCAGGACCTCCTGCGCTTCAGCGGCGACGGCACCGTCCGCTTTTACTCGGACAGTCTCGATGGGTCAAAGGATATGGCCGACACGCCCGGTTTTCCGACCAGCAAGTACACCAACACGTTTACCCTGGCGGAAGTCGGACCGGAGGACAACAATGGAGCCTTTTATGTTCCGACCCCCAACCAGCCAGGCTTTGACCCGAACTTCAACCCGACCTACCGCTTCATCAGCGATTCTCCTGTGCCGGAAGCCTCCTCTAGCGTCGGCCTCGGCGTCCTGCTCAGTCTGGCGGGTCTCACCGCGTTCCTGCGGCGGCGTAAAATGAGCGCGTGACCCCGTAAGCGTCCCGAACAGACAGACAGGCGGCAGGGGTCATTCCCTGCCGCCTGCCCACTTTCCTGCTTGGTATGTATAAGCTGTGAAGGTGTTTGTACGAGGGCGTAAACGCCCTCGTACACTAGTCAACGCCCTCGCACACAAACGCCCTCGCACACTCGCAAGAAAGGCCACAGCAAAAACTGCCGTGGCCTTTCTCTGTCAATCAGCGCGAATCGTCACCGCCGGGGGCGGAAACGGGCGCGGGGGGCTTCATCGTCAGCCTGGGCCAGCGGAGCTGCTTCGGACTGAGAAGATGCGTCGGGCTGTGTCAGCGGGGACGCTGCCCCGGCGATGTCGCCGGTGCCTTCGGGCTTCGGTGGCTCGAAGCTGACCGGACGCTCGGAGCGCTCCGAGTTGCCGCCGCCAAACCCGCCGCCGCCGCGTCCGCCGCGATCACCACCTCTGTCACCGCCGCCGCCGGGGCGTCCGCCACGGTCGCCGCCGCCGGGACGCGGACCGCGATCACCACCGCCGCCCCCGCCGCCGGGGCGGGAAGGCCGGCCCGGCTCGGGGTTTGCTGGGTCGAAGGGCTGGTCTAACCCACGAGCAGTCAAGTTGACACGGCCCTGGGGGTCAATTTCAGTGACCCGGACACGGAGCTTGTCGCCAAGCTTAATCACATCTTCCGGCTTGCCGATCCGCTCATCGGAATCGGTAAGCTGGGAAACGTGAACCAAACCGTCTTTGCCGGGCAGGATCTCGACGAATGCGCCGAACTGGAGAAAGCGGACGACTGTTCCCTCGAACTCGTCACCGGGTGAAAGAGTCCGGGTCAGGTCTTCGACAGCCTTCTTGGCCGCGTCGCCTGCCGCACCGTCCACCGCCGCAATATACACCGTGCCATCCTGCTCGATGTCAATTTTGGCGCCGGTATCAGCAGTGATTTTCTTGATTGTCTTGCCGCCCGGTCCAATGACCAAGCCAATCTGCTCGGGTTCAATGTGCAGCGTAATAATGCGCGGCGCATAGTCAGATAGAGTTTCACGCGGGGCGGCAATCGCCTCGGTAATCTTATCCAAAATATAC
>JAYVVR010000027.1:0-2292 GCA_043786835.1 Armatimonadota bacterium
GACGGCAGCAGTGCCGGCACTCAAATGCGGGTGCTTTGGAACAGAACCGACGGCACAGCATCGCTTTGGAACCTCGGCACTTCCGCCGGGGCGTTCTCCCACGCCGAGTTCGGGGCGTTCGCAGACTGGACGGCGCTTGGCACTGCGGCGCCCTAGTGTCAGCCTGATACCGGCCCGCCCTGCGATGCGGGGCGGTTTTTTTTGCGCTTTTACCCTGTCATCAGCTTTTTTCTGCTCGTGAGAGTGTGAGCAAAAATCAATGCCAGCCTCTGTTTTCCTTCCTGCAAGATTGGGTACTTTGCAAAGCAGTGGCGAGAAGCCAAATACATGACCTGCGCCGACAAGCAAGGAGAACGACGGTGTCGAAGTGGACGAGATAGAGGCCAACGGCAAAGCAAAAGCACTTCTTGAAAGCGGACAAACAGCTGCCGGGTGGAAGGCAATTCGCAGAGCTTGACCAATGGCAAGGCAGATGAATAAGAAACAAGCGGGTCGAAGCCGTAGACGAACCGCTGCTCAGAACTGAATTCGAAGTGCGCCGGGTTGCTGCTGGCCAGTTTGCAGACGCACGCCTAGCGGTCTGTGACGAAGGCAATCCGATGATTGTCCGGGTGGAGGAGGAAGAGTTAATGGTCGAAAAGCGGCTCCGCGTCAAAGAAGAAACTTATATTGTCCAGACGCGGGGAGAATACCGCAACCCGCAACAGGTGACACTTCGCATGGAAGTCTTGTCCGAAGTGCGGCCGCTGGCAGAGACTGTTTAGGAGTAGGGAAGAGATGGCCGAAACGCTGACCGCACATATTTATTCCGAGCCTGCCGTGCCGACTTCCGAGCCTGCCGCGCCGACTTCCGAGCCGCCGGTCCGAACCCGCCTCAGCCATATTGACGACAATATTGAAGGCAAGACACCGTTCTCGCAGTGGCTTCGGCTGCTGGTCACGACGACGACCCTCTTGATGCTGATTTTGTTTGTCGGAGTCGTTGTCAGGCTTGGCATGGGCATCCATCACACGCTGCTGCTGTTTGCGCTTGGCGGCCTGGTTGCTTATGCACTCGATCCGTTGGTAGAGCGCCTGCGGCACCCGGTTCACGGCAAATCTGCGGACCCTAGCAAGGGCCTGTCCCGGAAAGCCAGCGTCGCGATCGTGTTTCTGGGTTTAATCGCGCTGCTCGGTTTCGGCTTCTGGTCCCTTGGCGGGCATCTCGCGGGACAGGTCAGGACATTTCAGGAAGACGCGCCGCAGTATCGTCAGCGGGCGCTGGTGCTGGCCGCGAATGCCGACCAGCAGCTTGCTGCCCGCCATATCAAGTTCAGCGTTACCGAGACGATCCAGCACCCGTCGGGAAGCGCGTCGAGCCTCGGCAAGCGGTTCGGCGCGAGTGCGCTGGACTTATTGAAGCATTTCGTGACTGACGCCGGCGAATCAGTCATTGTGCTGCTCATTGCCCTATATTTTCTGCTGTTCGGTGCGGACATGAAAGAAAAGTTCAACGCCCTGCTGCCACCGACACTGCTGAAGCATGTGAAACCCTGGCAGGCGGACATAAACCGAATTCTCGGCGGCTTCGTGCGCGGCCAGGTGATTATCGCCCTGGTCATGGGCGCGGCGGCGGCGCTTGGCCTGCTGCTGATTGGTGTTCATTTATGGCTGCTCATCGGCCTGATTGTGGTCGTCGCAGCGTTGATCCCCGTCTTTGGTCCTTATATTGGCGCGCTGCCGGCGGTTCTGGCTGCGCTGATTGGGCCGACCCATATTCACAGCCCGATTGCTTCTGCCGCCGCGGTGCTAGTGCTGTTTATCGTCATCAACGAGGCAGGGTCCAAGATTCTCTATCCGAAGCTGGTAGGACAGGCGCTCGGCCTGCATGAAGTCTTTGTCTTATTCGTGCTGTTTGCGGGACTAGAAATAGACGGCATTGTCGGAACCTTGTTCGCCGCCCCTGTTGCCGCATTGTCCATCGTTACCATTGTCCATCTCTATCGGCTCTGGATGGGCCTGCCGGAAGATGATCTTGCGGACATGGCAAAGCGTGACGGCCCGGAGCAGGCGAAGGCCAAGCTGGCATAGGGGACCTGCCATCTTGCTTCGCAGAGTCCTTCCTTTAGGAAGGACCACAGCGAAGTGAAGAATGAACGAAGCGGTGCGGGAGATCTTTTCATTGAAACACCCGCCGCAGGTACTCTAAATAGGCACTGTCCCGGCACATAGTTTTGCCGGGACTATCGGAGAGTTTCGCAACCGGCCGACCGTTGCACTCGGTCATTTTGATGACGATAGACAGCGGCTCGA
>JAYVVR010000028.1:0-2291 GCA_043786835.1 Armatimonadota bacterium
ACGAGGTGGTCGTCGCCGGCAGCGTTTGCCGCGTCGGAGTCAGCATCGCCACGGGTGATGTCGTAGCCAGTCGAGTTTTGAACCTCGAACAGCAAAACCGTCCTTGCGGGAGATGCGTATGCTGCTAAACTTACCGAGTCAGGTTTGGCTCCAGGGGCACTGGGATTTGAGTTACCAATCGAGACTTGACTGTTGTAGCCATAACTTGAGACGTTGAACGGGACTGCGCCATTGTGACGCGGAGTTACGCTGTCGTCCGGACAATAGAACATCTCGGTACTCTTGACATAAGTATAGATCTGTCCCGCCCAGCCCTCAGCCCCACCGTAAGGGTTGACACCGTTCGGGGTCTTTTCGTCAAAATCCTGTTCGTACTGAGTAACTGCCAGCCCAAGTTGCTTGATATTCGAGAGGCAGGCGGTGCGGCGGGCGTTTTCACGGACTTTCTGGAAAACAGGGAACAAAATAGCGGCGAGGATCGCGATAATGGCGATAACGACGAGCAGCTCAATCAGCGTAAAGCCGCGAGCGGAGCGAGTGAACGGTTTAGACATGATACTTCTTTCTCCTTGAAAGGGCCAAATCGGCAGTGAATGGTCGGCAGTGTAACCAGATAAAAGTTTCAGAGAAGCCCCTCCCCCCGTCCCAATTCTGAGGTGCCGGAGAAGAAAGCTGGTTCCATCCGTATTGCTCCCCAGAATTGGGGTGGGGGGGCTTCTCTATGCGGTGTTCCCAATGCAAAGCGTCACCGGGAGGCAGACTTCTTTGATGGGCAAAACTGTTCCCGGCGCGGCTTCCACCAGCTCTATCAAGAGGTTCAGCGCTTCGGCGGCGACGTCATCCCACGGGCATCTTGCGGTCAGCAGCTCCCACAGCGGGACATTCTCGAATAAAAACCCGTCGAACCCGGCAACCGCCATGTCCTCGGGGACCCGAATGCCCTGATGCCGGCAGGCTCCCAGCAGCCGGTACGCGGTCTGGTCGCTCCAGCAGACGACAGCGCACGGTAACGCAAACTCCCGCAGCCGGTCCACAACCCCAGAAACCCCGGCGATATCCACCCGCAAAATCATCCAATCCGACGCTGGAATGCCGAAACTCTGGATTTCCGCCTCAAACGCTTCCCGGCGACGCTCAACCGAAGTTAGCGTCTCTTCCGGCGCAATGAAGACGAACCGGCGATAACCGTGCGCTTTCAAAAAGCCCATGATCTGACGGATGCCATCGCCGTCGTCGCAAGTCACGCTCGAAAGGTTCGGCAGTCTGTCCGCCACCGTCACGACCGGCAGGGGCGATTGGCCCAGCATCTCCACCAGCGGATCATCGGCGTTCGCGTGCAAAATCAAGCCATCAATCCGCCCATCCCTGAGCGTTCCGTACATCTCCTCAGCAGATCGCCCGCCGCGTCCGCTGTGCAGCAGAAGGTCCAGGCCGCGCGTCTCGCAGCAGCGCTGTAAGCCGCCGATGATGGTTCCTAAAAAATCGTTTCGCGCATCATAGTCATGGTTTGTGTATAAACCGACAATTCCCGTGCGCCCTCGCCGCAGAGACCGTGCAATTGCATTCGGCTGATACCCGAGCCGGTGCGCTGTCTCCAGCACCCGCTGCCGGGTCGCCGCCGCTACTCGGTGCTGTGGGTCGCCGCTTAAGATGCGCGAGACGGTCGGCTGCGAAAGCTGAAGCTCTCGTGCAATGGTTTTCGCCGTCACAGTCATGGAATGCGCTTTCTGTAACCAAGCAAGTATTTTTGCGTATTCGTATGTGCAAAATCATTATAGACCAATCTTGCGTGAATGTCAAGGGGGACAGAAAATATTTTTTTACGCGTAAGAACCCCTCCCGTCTCGTTCCTGGCACCTGCGGCCTCCTGCCTCAGTGTCGCCTCCCTAAGCACTGGCTACCTGGAAGGCCCCTGTTAGGGAAGGGCAATAAGAACAAGAAGGGCAAGCGAGAGGCAAGGGCAAGCGCGACTGCCATCCGTTCCTAACTCGTCTCTGACCCTTCCCTAACAGGGGAGGGAGGCGAGGAACGAGACGGGAGGGGTTCTTACGCGGGAAGGGGTTCTTGCGCTCGCACACGCGGCAAAACCGACTGGGTAATCAGCAGCGACACCAGCGCGGCGAATACTCCGCACCAGAACGGGGCATGGTAGCCAAACCGATGCCAGAGCAGCCCGCCCGCGACCGGAATGACCACCGCTGCGATATGGTTCATGGTCTGCCCCATGGACAAGCTCGGGGTCATCTCGCCAGGCCGGACAATCCGCGAAAGATACGTCGTAATGCCGACCC
>JAYVVR010000029.1:0-6594 GCA_043786835.1 Armatimonadota bacterium
AGCCCTGAACAGACGAGATGTACTCAAAGCGAGTTTGGGATCGCTCATTGCCGCACCGCTCGCGTTCGGGCGCGAAGTGGAGGCGGTTTACAACTAGAAACGGCTACATTCGAGCCTGGGTTACTTACCACCCGCAGAGTTTGAGCAAGCCTACAAAATGAACCGAGACAAGAACCAGACCATCATACCTTAACTTTGTGTCTCATCTGAAGGGTTCAGTCCAAAACGAATACCAACGCGCCCATGAAGTGGTTTCGACTAGTACGGTTTGAACCAGACAATTCGGTTATATCATCCCAGAGGATCTCCCATTCGTCCAAGCTCCAAGAATAGTCTCGCTGGAACATAGGAATGACGAATCTTTGTGCAGGTGACAAGATTCCCGCAAGAGTGGTACTACCTGCTTTCATTTTATGCCTTCTATACGCTTGATTAGCTACTGTTAGTTGTTCATCGCAAATATCCTTGTTAGTACCAAAACCACAAAAAGCCCTGCCTTACGGCAGGGCTTTGGAAGTGAGACGTTTCGAGACTTAGCGGTCGCGGTTTGAGCCGCCGTCTTTGAGGTTTGCCTGGGCTGCTGCTAGCCGCGCGATGGGGACGCGGTAGGGGGAGCAGGAAACGTAGTTCAGGCCGATCTCATGGCAGAATGCGACACTCGCTGGCTCGCCGCCGTGCTCGCCGCAGATGCCGAGCTTGATGTTCGGACGGACCTTCTTCGCAAGCGCTACGCTGATCTTCATGAGCTGGCCGACGCCCGCCTGGTCAATGGACTCGAACGGGTCGCCCGGCAGGATCTTCTGGGCCACATACGGCTTCAGGAACTTGTCGGAGTCGTCGCGGCTGAAGCCGAACGTCATCTGGGTCAGGTCGTTGGTGCCGAACGAGAAGAACTCAGCTTCTTCAGCGATCTGGTCCGACGTCAGGGCGGCGCGGGGGATTTCAATCATTGTACCGAACATATAGTCAATGGTCTCGCCCGATGTTTCGGTGACTTGCTTCGCGACACGCTCTAGGTTCGAGCGGACGGCCCGAAGCTCGTTGACATGGCCGACCAGGGGGATCATAATCTCCGGGTGCGGCTCGGCCCCATTCTTTTTAGCGGCAATCGCGCCTTCTAAGATAGCCCGTGTCTGCATCTCGACGATGCCGGGGAAGACGATAGACAGGCGGCAGCCACGCAGGCCCATCATCGGGTTGATTTCGTGCATTCCCTCGACTTTATGCAGCAAATCGGCTTTTGCGGCCAATTCGGGGCTGTCCGGGTGGGTTACTTTCAGCGTGGCGACTTCGGCAACCAGCGAGTCCATCGAGGGCAGGAACTCGTGCAGGGGCGGGTCAATCAGGCGGATCGTAGCCGGACGGGAACCCAGTGCCTCAAAGATGCCCTGGAAGTCGTTGCGCTGGAACGGAAGAAGCAGGTCAAGCTGGACTTTACGGTCGTCCTCATTTGTCGCCAAAATCATGGCCTGAACGATGGGGCGGCGGTCTTCAGCGAAGAACATATGCTCCGTCCGGCAAAGGCCAACGCCTTCCGCGCCGAGTTTGATAGCAAGCGCGACATCTTCGGGCGTATCGGCATTGGTGCGCACTCCAAGCCGCTTGAACTCATCGGCCCAGCCGAGAAGTGTCCCGAACTCGCTGGTCATTTCCGGGTCAACAACGTCTACGGTGCCGTCGATGACTTCGCCCAAAGTCCCATTCAGCGAAATAGGATCGCCTTCTTTGATAGTCCGGCCATTGACGGTGAAGAAATCCGCGCCGACGGAGATGTCGGAGCAGCCGGCGACTGTCGGGATGCCGAAGCCGCGAGCAACCAGCGCCGCATGAGAGGTCATGCCGCCGCGCTCTGTTAAAACACCTTCAGCGGCGAGCATTCCTTTCAAATCATCCGGGGACGTATCGGCACGAACTAAGATGACGCGCTGGCCGAGGCCGCCCTTGCCCATCTCAGCGGCGCGGGTTGCGTCAAAGACAGCAATGCCGGTAGCCGCGCCGGGGCCGGCCGGCAGGCCGCGAGCAAGCAGGTCATACTTCGCGCCGGGCTTGATAATCGGATGCAGGCACTGGTCGAGAAGCTCGGGATTGATCCGGGCGAGCGCGGTCTCTTTGGAGATTTTGCCTTCGTTGACCAAGTCCACCGCAATCTTGACGGCAGCGGGGCCGGTGCGCTTGCCGGAGCGGCACTGCAAGATGTACAGCTTATTGTGCTCAATCGTGAACTCAATGTCCTGCATGTCTTTATAGTGGTCTTCAAGCCGGGTGCAGATCTCGTCGAACTGCCGGTACATTTCCGGGTTCTGGACTTTCAGCTCGGAAATCGGCATCGGAGTGCGAACACCCGCGACAACGTCTTCGCCCTGCGCGTTCATGAGATATTCGCCGAACACTTCATCGGTGCCGTCGGAAGCATTCCGGGTAAACGCAACACCCGTGCCGCAGTCCTCACCTTGATTCCCGAAGACCATGGCCTGAATGTTGACAGCGGTCCCGAGGTCATCAGAAATCTTCTCGCGCTGGCGGTACAAAATGGCCCGGTCATTGTTCCAGGATTTCCAAACAGCAGCGATGGAGTCTTGAAGCTGAACCAGTGGGTCCTGCGGAAAATCGCGCCCGGCATTGGTTTTAATGTGCGCTTTGTAGGTCTCGCAGAGCTGTTTAAGCTGCTCGCCGTTGACCTGCAAATCTTCGGTGACGCCCAAATTTTTCTTCATGGCCGAGAAGAGATGCTCGAAGTCATGCTTTGCCAGATGGTTCGTGCCGTCGGAATAGGCGACGTCCGAAAGCATCATTAAAAAGCGCCGATAAGAGTCATAAACGAATCTCTCATTGCCCGTGAGCTTGATCAAGCCCTCAACTGTCGCGTCGTTTAGGCCCAAGTTCAGGACCGTGTCCATCATGCCGGGCATAGAGAACTTCGCGCCCGAGCGCACCGAGACCAAGAGCGGGTTCTCGGCATTGCCCAGCTTTTTGCCGGTCTTTGTCTCGACCGTCGCCAAAGCCGCTTTCATCTCGTCCATCAGGCCGGCGGGGAAATTACCGTCGCCCTTGTTGTATGCGACGCAGGTGTCGGTCGTAATCGTGAATCCTGGGGGGACGGGCAGGCCGATATTGCTCATTTCGCAAAGGTTCGCGCCTTTGCCGCCCAGCTCGTCTCGCATCGTTGCGTTGCCCTCTTCAAAGAGCCACACGCGCTTTGTGTCTGCCATTCAGTTCTCCTCGTTCGTGATTTCAGTTCGTGATTTTGAGTAAACGTCTCTTCAGTATTTTACAGTCATTCTCGACTCCCGCGCCAGTGGGCGTGCGGTTTCGGTGGTCGTATCGTGTGCGACTCCATTGGTTTCGTGTGTCGCATTGTCCTTGTGAGCAAAATCAGCGGCCTTTCTGAAGTCGAGAAGACGGGTCGCATAACCGTCCTCATACCACTCATTGATCGCTGTCATCTCAATTTTATCGCCTTCGCGCAGTTCAGCCTGAACCCGTGAAAAGAGGCTTGGGTCAGGCACCGGGATTTGGCGAAAAAAGGAGCGCTTCTGTCCGCTTGCTCCTGTTGTCGGATATTCCACTCGGATGCTCGAGTCTCCGTTCGGCAAGATGCTGCTGACTGTGACGGTCGCTCTAATCTCGCTAGTTTTGTAAGGCTCTCTCATAGAATTGACTCTCCTGTTCCGCCAAGCCAAATCACTTCGCCGGCTTGCAGATCAAACATTGACTTCTGGTTGTATTTCGCCCCAAGCGCAATCGCTTCCTCTCTCTCAGAAACAAGCACGACAATGTCCATAAAGACTTGATCGTCTTCGGCATCGTACCAGAGACCAACGCCGTGCTGAGGCTGTTTTAGCAGATCCTGATTTCCCCGCACAAATGCTCGCAGATCTTTTAGGTCCACAGCACGGCCCGGCTCCGGCAGAGGGAACAAGTCAGGCAGCAATCCGACTGAAAACAAGGGGTGGTCAAGCAGATTCCCGAAGTAAAGGTGAAATGTCGCTCCTTGATGGCCGCTTTCCTCGTAAATCTTACAAGTTTGTTCTGCCGCTAAATTGGCATCACACGGAAGCGGCAAATCAAAGCGTTCTGGGTCAGAAAGATACTCAGACAGTGATGCTGCCTCGCGGCGTTCGGCAGACATATTAGGCTAACCTCAGCGTGGAAGGATATGACGCATTTTGCCGTCCAGTTCACGCATCGTGGCGCTGTCTTCCTCAAAGAGCCACACGCGCTTTGTGTTTGCCATTCAGTTCTCCTCTATCGTCATCTTGTGTTGTTTATGAATTTTCTCAGAACCGCCATTGAGTATACCTCAAAACGGCAGCGCTGAATATTCACCTGCTGTTATCTGTGCTTGATTGGGTCACCGCAAAGCCGAGCGGGTCCGCGTAATCGAGCACCCGGGCCAGTGTTTGCGGACCAGTATTTTGACAAGCGTGAGACCCCATAGTGGTGACCACCCTATGGGCTGCTCGGATAACGCTGTCGAAAAAGTCCGAGTTCATCCGCTTGTACCTCCACGTCAGCAATCGTTTCATGCCCACAAAGCCAGGCGGCTTTGGAGCGGCGGACGCCTTCGCGGATTTCGTAAGTTTGTTCGTCCATCCTAGACCCTTCTTCGCGGTGGCGAAGGCTACCGAAGAGTATACCAGAAAACAGGGGGAAGGTGGCAGGGCGCGGCGCGGGCGGTCGTTCTCACCTGCGCGAGAAACGCGGCGACTTCTTTGGGGCTTTTGCACTGGACGACTTTGCCGGGGCAGACAGCAAGCGCCTGGGTGACCGCCGCGCGGTTCTTCGCGGCGTCGTCATCCGGGGCGGACGGAACAGCGGGGACCGGATTTAAGTAGTACGGGCGGACACCTGCGGCGAAGCGAAGCATGCTGCAGAAGCCGGGGTGAGCATTGGTGCGGGCAAGATCGGCTTTGATATGGCGTATGACGATCCGCCGCCAGCAGAGGAACCAGGGGAGGTCGAGCCAGACAATCGTGTCGGCGGCTTCAAGCAGGTCCTCCACCCACCACACAAAGCCGCCTTCCGAGACCCACGCCGGCGACGCGGCAATCCGCCGGACATCGGCAGCGGTCCTCTAAAGAGCGCTTTGCATGGCCGCTGTAACCGATGTGGTCCAGCTCATGGCAGGGAGCAGACAAAACCGTCGCAAGCTGCCGGGTCAGCGTCGTCTTGCCGCTCCCACCAGAGCCGATGATGTGAATGCGTGTCATGTTGATTTGTTTTTGTTAGATTGCGATGTCCAAATTCTTGCCGAACAGCTCGCGGTAACGCAGCAGTTCCAGCGAAATGAACAGCGGGTCGAGGTTGATGATGCCGCTGAGGCGCTCGACGATCTTGGCAAGCTGCCGTTCCTGATGCTCGTCACGGGGCGCACCGGCGGGCGGCATTTGAACGTCCATCGTGTCTGAGATGATCTTCACGGCGGTCAGCACAAACTGAGCCTGGCCGTGCGGATACTTGACGAACGGTGCGGTTTTGTAGCCGTGGTTGAGCCGCTCCGACAGCTTCTCCCATGTCAGCGTGACTTCCCGCGCGGCTTCTGCCGGCGCAGGCCGGGGCGAGGCGTGGACTGTCTCAGATGACGGCGGGACTATGGGAACGTCCAAAAACGGATCGGAGGCAGGGGCGGCGGCCTCCCCAGCTTCACGCGCTTTTTCGGCTTCCCATGCGGCGACTGAGGTGCCGATGACCAGGCGAAACGCGAGGATGCGTCCAGCGGCTTCTTCGAGGGCATCTTCGATGGCAGTGGTGGTCTGATGGTTCAAGAGATGCACGGCCAGGTACTCTTCCTGGGGCGGCAGGCTGGCGACGAAGAAGCTGCCATCAATGACCAGCGGCTGGGCGGCCCGCATCGCCAGCCAGACGGTCGGGTCGGCGATCTCCTGCCGGACACGGTCCGCCGCAGTCATCCAAATTTCAGTAGGTCCCATTGGTTTTTTCTCCGTGTTCTTGGTGTGACTTATGTTATAATAGCAGTATGATTATTCCCGAAGCAGCACCGATGCTGACCTGCACGGCAAACAACGACGGCTTTCTGTATGAGCTGCTGCTGCGGGCCGACGAAGGCCGGCCCGCGATTACCCAAATGCGGCTTGGTCCGTACTACTTCACGCCCGAATACCAGCCGAAACCCTTAGCGCTCGGCCTTTCGCGCGGCGGCCCGGAACCGTCGTTCTGGATGCACAAATCCGTCCCGCCCGGCTGGTCCCGCCTGCGCTGGGAAGTCGCATTCGACGAAGCTGAGACCCCCACCTACCTGGTATCCTCGGGAACCCTGCTGCCGGGCAAATCAGGCCTGTTCCGGTTTGTGTCGTTCTTCCCGCCCGGCGGCCTGCGGACAGGGCTGGAGCTGTATCGGGGCGAGACGCGGTACGACTGCGGGGTCAGCGGCCCGAACTACGAGCGGTTTCTGCGCGGCGAACATGAACACTAAACACACGGTTTCATGGATATCACGGGGCTGAACCCCCGTGCTTTGAGGGGCAACTCCCCGCCTGCGCGGGCAAAGAACTAACACTCTGTCTGTGCCCGCGCAGGCGGGGAATTGCTCTTCGAAGCCCTGCCGTTCAGGGCAGGGAAAAGAACTATCCCTGC
>JAYVVR010000030.1:0-6585 GCA_043786835.1 Armatimonadota bacterium
CGAACCGCGACAAACAGGAGCGAGACGACGAAGCCGATTAACAGGCCAATCAGCGCCTGGCCTAAGATGACTCCGACCAGTCCAAAGACCGTGCTTGGAATAGTCGCTGTCACGCTTGCTTTGACTAGTGGCAGCAGGACCAGCGAGAGAATGCCCGAAAGGCCGATTTTGACCTGCGCCGGAATTTCCTGAGCGCCGAACACCGGCGCGGAAACGAACAATGCAGAGACTCGGGCGAAGATCTGCAAAAAGGCCCAAAACGAATCGGCGGAAAAAGTGGCTAAGTCGAACATGGTGCTAATAAGACGCGGAGAGACACGGGGCTGAACCCCCATGTTTCGAAAAGCGATTCCCCGCCTTTCACTTCGCTACTGAGCGCAGCGAATAGAAGTCGCGGGCACCGGATGAGTTTCGGGACTCTGCGCCCGCGAAGGCGGGAGATTGCACTTTTAAAGCCCTAGGGTTCAGCCCAGGGTATTGGCAGTTAGTGGATGACCGTCGGCAGGCTGCTGAACAGCCCTGCCGTGAACCCGACAATCGTGTGCAGCATCCAGGGTCCCAGCACCGTTAAGGCCAGCACCAGGGCCATAATCTTCGGGACAAACGTGAGTGTTTGCTCCTGGATCTGGGTCACGGCCTGAAACAAGCTGACAATCACGCCGATGACAAGCGACAAAATCAAAATCGGCATGGACATCTGGAGCGAGATCAGCATGGCATGACGCGCAAGGTCCATCGCCTGCAATTCCTGCATGGCATTCTCTCCCTTGGTACAGTATTTATCACAGGGTTTATACCATGCTTCGGGCAGGTCGTCCTACGAAAAGATGAAGACTGGAAGATTGAGTGAGTGCTTCGGTGTCTGGGTACAACAGGGTCATCTTTGCAGGCCGTAATTCGAAAGAGAGATCAACTATGCCGTATACACTGAATGGACAGCCGGGGAATATTGCGGAAGAGCCGAATGAGCAGCAGGGTGTCGTGTATGTTCCCTATAAGCAGGTCGTCGAGGGCCTCGGCGGGACAGTCACCTGGGACAACACCTCGAAAACTGCCGTCGGCACCATCGGCAAATGGGCGGCTACATTTACGCTGGGATCGGACACGGCAGATGTCAGCGGCACGACAGTTCAGTTTCCGTCGCCGTCCTTTGTAGACAGCGGCGAGCTGTATGTCCCCGCCGAGTTTTTCCATGCCGCTTACGGGTACACGGTCAGCGCCACCGGCACCGATGTCAGCATTGGGGTCTGAGCAAAAGAAAAAGCCCCCGCCGAATGGCGGGGGCTTTTTCTTGATGATTTAGCCCCAGGGGAACGCCGGGGCGGGCAGACGGAACAGCAGGTACAAGATCACGGCCAGGACAGCCATGCCGAACTCGCCCAGCACCAGCCCGAGAAACAACGGGCGGACTTTGATGTACGCCCCTGCGCCGCCGTAACGCATACACAAAGACTTGAGCATCCAGGCGATGAAGCACGGGAACCAGAACTGAACTGTACTCCATGACCCCGCCAGCGCGTACCCCAGCGGGTGCAGCGGCCACCAGAAAAATAGAGCGCGCATAGCGGTCAGCACAATGGTCACAATCACGCCAACCCCGAAGAAGGTCGGACGCTGCCAGGCCGCCCCGCTGATGGGGGCCGTCGTCGTCGCAAAAGCCGAGGTGTCATCGAACGTATATCGTGAGTTCCCCTGCTCCATCCAGCTGTCCATCTTCAGCGCCCCGATATGGTACGGCAGGGTGACGTTAAAAAAGACGGCCACGGCGAACGCGACAACGATCCCCAGCACAAGCGCCCCCGCAAACGAGCGGCGCTTGACACGGGTTCCACCGGCGACCCGAGCGCTGTCAAGGAACCCGCACAGCAGCAGCCCGCGCTGATCCCGCAGGAACAAGCTGTCGAAGAATACCAGCAAAGTTAAGTTTTGATGTCCAAGCATGTGCATCGGCGCAAAGAGCTGGTAAACATTGATCGGGCGGAATGTTGTTTCCGTCATCAGCATCCCGGCCTCAGCCGTTGAACGGGCCATGACCACGCCAATCACAAAGATGCCGATCCCAAGCTCCATCACCGCAAGCCACGGGGACATGCCCGCCCACCAGAGCCAGAGCGCCGCGCCGCCGATGCTCGCCAGCAGACCCCAGACGGCAACCCGGTAGGGCAGGAACTCGTCGCTGTCGTCGATGACCGTACCATCAGCTGCTCGGCGTCCCAGCGCCGCCGCCCAGACCATCCTCAAATGCACCCGCGCACTGTAAAGAAACGCCGCTGCCAGCACAAAGTACGCGCCCATGGCCTGATAGCCAACAAACAGCGGCGGCGGGAACTGCGGCATCCCCGGCAGGTCAATGTTGTACGAGGTTCCAACCGCGACTTCGAGCCGGGTCAAGAGAAAGAAGAACCAGATCGAGAACAAAATATCGGTCGGCAGCAAGAAGAAGAAGCCGATCGCGGCAAACGAAATAATAAACCCAACCTGCTGCGCGGCGATGTTCCAGGGCGGCTGGGAAACAAAATCGGCAAGCCACCACTGCAAAGTCACGTCGGGAATGGTCGGCTGGACCAGGTGCAGGGCCTTCATGCCGAACACGAGCACTGGCACGGCGACTCCCGCCCAGAGCAAACGCGATTTGAAGAATGCCGAGCCGTCGGCGTCCCCGGCAATTTCCAGCGGAAGCTGGGCCAAGGGGAATGACAGCTTTTCGTTGTCCACCCACTGCCGCCGCAGAATAGCGGTCACGCAGAGAAACGAGAACAGTACCAGCGCAATCAGAATACTCCAGGCCAGCAGCGGGGTCGCCCAGGCGCTCCACGGCACAGACGCGCCCGGCGGCAGGGTGTGGTAGTAATCTTCGGCAACACTTTGCTTGTTCGGGTTCGCCGGGTCATACGGCACCAGCGCTTTGGGAATATACTGGTCGTAGAGCGCATGCCAGCCGTTCTGAGCGTTTGCGTAGTACTTGGGAATGACTAAAAGAGGCACCAGCTTTTGGACGACGCCGTGCGACGAGACCATCGCCCCGACCAGCGCCATGCAGTAGATGACCAGCAGATCGCCCGATGTAAAGCCAAAGCGGGTGGTGAGGCCCTTAATGCCCCGGTTGACGGCAACCGCGATCATCAGCATGGCAACCGCGACCGGGGGGAACTGAAGGAACCCGATCCGAACGGTAGACAGCACCATTTCCGCCTGCGTCACCAGTACGGCGGTCAGCCCGGCGGCGATTGCGCCGGCAATCAGGGTTCTCGCCCGCACCGGCAGCCGGGCCGGAGCAGTGTCCAGGCTTGCGCTGTCAACAAGGTCAATTCGGGTTGGGGTTGTCGTCTCGTTAGGCATAAGTTCATTCTTCGGGAAAGGGCGTTCGTACTCCTCTATCATAGAGTATCGACGTCGTTTTGTCAAGGCTATACCGCTTGTTTTCGTGCTATACTGCCCATATGATTATGGCAAAAACGGTACTGGTGTTCTCCCCCTCGTGCTGGTCGGCATCCGCCTGATGCAGCTTGACTGGGGCAGCTTCCCCTGGGCGCTCTGCGACATCAAAAAACTGCACTCGGCACATTGGTTCAGCACGCCCCGCTGTGGGTCAGCGGCCATATCAGCAAGATCGTCGGCGACGAGATCACACTGAAAAACGCCCGCTTGGAATTTGAGGCATGAAACACCCCTTCCTGTAGGCGAATGAGGGCGTGCTGCACATTTTACGGATTGGTTTTTCGTTTTCCTGAACCCATTTTGTACTTTCGCGCCTCTTATGAAGTAACCAAGATGTTAAAGACGACAGAAATCGAGTTGATCGAGTCCGCACAGCGCGGCGATACGGATGCCTTACAGCGCCTCATTGTCCAGGCGAGGCCGGACCTGACCCGCTATGCGGCGCGTCATTGCGCGACTTCGTCGGATGCCGAAGAAGCGGTGCAAGAGTCGCTGGTCATCGTCTTCCGGCAGCTCCCATCGCTGCGGGTTTTGGGAGCCTATTCCAGTTGGCTGTTTCAGATTATCAAACGCGAGTGCCAGCGGCTTTCCCAGAAGATGTTTCATCAGGACGTGCCGCTTGACGCGGTCGCCGAGAAAGAATATCTGCATAGCCGGACCGACATCGAGCTGCGTCTTGACATTGCGGCGGCGATTCAATCGCTGCCGGACATCTACCGCGAGGTCATCGTCCTGCGCGATTTTGAGGAATTGACGGTCAAAGAGATCGCCTCACGTCTTCATACGCTCCCGGAAACGGTGAAAACACGCATTCATCGCGGGCGGCAGATGATTCGGGAACATTTACTCGCCTGACTGGTTTCAAGACTGGCCTGACTGATTTCAAGAGAGAATGGAGCTGATGATGTGCTCGACAAAACCTTTACTAATCCATCTACTGCGCGGCCTTCTCGGCATTGTGCTGGTAATTGCCGCGTTTCGAGTGGCCGCAAGCCTCCCAGCAGTCGCTTTGCTGCTGGGCGCAGGGGCGCTTTTTGCCTTTCGGGGCTGCCCCACCTGCTGGGTAGTCGGCCTGCTGGAGCATCTCCCGAAGGCTGGCAAGGCCGCTTCGCTTTCACAGACAGGTGCTCGGCACCCTGTAACAACAGGACAATCGAGTCCTGTTTCCACGCGCTTTCACAAACCTGCGCGCTCCCAAAGGAAAACTCAATGACACTGATGAAATCGGGCATCGCACTCGCGATTGCTGCCGCCGCATTCGCCGGCCTGTCCACTGCCCCTGCCGTGCAGGCCGCTCCGGCGTCCGCGATGCACGGCAAGAAGACGGCCGCCAAGACCGTTTATGTCTGCACGGACTGCAGAGCCTACTACACGCCGGCGATGGCAAAGAAGATGGGCTTCAAAGACGGCATGGGGCATATGCTCGTCAAAAAGAGCAAAGTCCCGGTCGGGTTCATGGACGGCAGCAAAATGAAGATGTAGCGCCGCGCAAAGAGGTCCATACTACAGAAATGGCTCGGTTCCACATTGAAGTGGGACCGGGCTGCTTCGTCTCTCGCCGCTGACGGTTTAAGGTTTGGATTTGCCGAAGAGCAGGGGCAGGAGGTAGGTGTCTACGAAGCGGCCATTTCTTGTGCTTCGGGGGCGGCATCCCAGAAGAGAGGGCGAACACGAGGTTCGCCCCTACGGGGTTCGGATTTCCGATGCAGGGCGCGAACCTTGTGTTCACCCTCTTAAAATGGCTGTCTATTGTGCCGCTACTCCCAATACTTTGCGACTTGGGTGGGGGTCTCCCAGACGGAAACGTGGGCAAGCGTAGCGCGGTCGAACGTAGTTTTTTTCAAGCCCTGATAGATATACTTGGCAATGTTTTCGGCGGACGGGGAAATGCCCTCGAAGCCCGGCAGCTCGTTTAAATAGGTGTGGTCAATCGTTTCCAGAACGGCGTTGAACGCGCGTTTGATGTCGGTGAAGTCTGCCAGCATTCCGAAGCTGTCAAGCTCGGTACCGGTGTAGGCGATCTCAACCCGGTAGTTGTGGCCGTGCAGGGCCTCGCAGGGACCGGCATAGTTGTAGAGGCGATGGGCAGCGGCGATAGTTTTTTCAACGCGTATCTCAAACATAAAAGCTTATAACTCTTTCAAATAACGATTGCGCTCGTCTACCAAAATCTGCTTCGGGGTGACCGGCTCGTCGGTGAACGTGAATGCGGCGACAATTACGACGTCGCCGACTTGAATGAGATGTGCCGCGGGCCCGTTCATGCAGATGACGCCGGAGCCGGGCGGACCGGGAATAACGTAAGTTTCAAGACGCTGACCGTTGGTAGCGTTCCAGACATGTACCAGTTCGTTCGGCATGAGATCAACACGCTCGATCAGCTCGGAATCAATCGTAATAGAGCCGATGTAATTGACATCTGCCTCGGTCACGGTCGCCCGATGGATTTTAGACTTCAGCATTTGGCGCAGGCGCATGGAAGTTAGCGGCCTCCGCTTTTGCTGCCGGTCACCAGCGACGGCGCAGGCTTGGCCGAGGCCGGCTTCGCGGTCCGGCGGCGCTGGGATGCCCGCGCTTTGACGATAGGAGCAGCAGAGGCGGATGGAGCCAAATCGGCAATCGGTTCCAGACGATTCTCGAGTATCCGGCGGCGCATCGAAACCAGGCCGCCGAAGAAGAGCAGCAGGGTTCCAATCCAGACCAGACTGATCATCGGGCGCGTCGTCACTTCCAGCTCGAACGCCTGCGACGGCGGACCGCTGTCCTCGCGCATTGTGATAGTCGCGACTTCGTTAGCAGCACCTGCGCCCGGATTGGCCTGGTCGGCCGAGCCAGCGTTCATGCCCGCAAAACCCACCAGCCAGCCGCCGGGCAGCTTCAGCTCGGGCGACTTCGGATTCGGGTTGTTCTTGTACTGAATGAACCTCGGCGAGATCAGCGAGGTCACGCCTTTGTAGGTCACGCGCAGGACGGCGGAGACCGGAAAGACATCGGGGACCTGCCCGGTCGCCCGCACCAGTGCGCCCATCGGATTATCGAAGCGCATAAACTCGACGTTGTACGGCCCGATCGTTTTGACATCGCCGAGCTTAAACTTCGGCTGCATGACCGGGGTTTTATAGAACTCGTCGGGACCGTCTTTGAGGG
>JAYVVR010000031.1:0-2268 GCA_043786835.1 Armatimonadota bacterium
GCAGCACGCACGTCATTTCGTACCATCCGTACTTTCGCACCGGCACCCGTAACCTCGGCTACATGGTCGACAATTGCTCCGGCTGCACCGACTGGGACACGCACGGCACCTGCCGCCATGCAGACGCCGTGACCGCGCTTCTAAACCACCCTGTGATAGCAGAGGAGGTCGCGGCCTCGTCTGAGATCATCAAGGCCCAGCTTTCTCCCGGCTCGGTGTGTCCGTGCGGTGCGACCCGGCACGGCGTGTTCATTTACGTTACCGGACGCGGCTACCTGAGTTACCAGTTGTGCCTTGCGGTTATCAATGACGGCAACGGTTCCCACGAGTGCAAGAAAGGCGTTTTGATATGAACACCAGACTGAACATTGACCACGCGGCGAATGATGTCCGTATCGCACGGTGCTATGGGTCGTCCCAGGAAAGCGTTCGCGTGTTCCGCGAACTGAACCAGTCGGGGTACGCGGCGCTTCTGCGCCGCGTACAGGTGGCAGAAGCGCGGGACGGCTACTGGCCTCCGGCAGACGCGCCGGGGCCACTGGAGCGGCTTGTAGAGCGCGTGTGGCGGTTTGTCACACGCCCCGAAGTCTTTATTATGATTACGGCGATGTCTGTGCTGCTGTTCGGCATGAGAATGATTGGGGGCAACTAATGTTTGCCCCCATTTTAATTCTCGCGTCGGCTACATTTTTTGCAGATCACTGTAAGGCAGCAAACGGCAAAACGCCCGCACAGAACCGTCGTAAGTACGGTTACTGTGCGGCCTATAATTTGGGGCGGCTTGGCGATAGGCTGGAACTTACATCTCGCGCTGGACGGCGTGTATACGTTACTGTGACCGACCGGGGCGGCATGGGGCGGGATGTCGTTGACCTTCGCCCCGAGGCCGCCTTAGCACTCATGGGAGCGCAGTATAAAGTGATTGGACGGCTGCGGGGCGTGAGTATCCGCACCGTCACGCGAAGCAAACGCGTGGGGACAAAGCGATGAACTGGACCGAGGAAGATTACCTGAACCACGTTACCCGGCTGCGGACGGCGAGACTAAAGGCCGCGCAGAAAGCGCGGCTTTTAGACCAGCCTGTTGCCGTCGACGTTCCGGTGCTGGAGATGGTCGCGCCGGTAGACAAGCCGAAACGCCGCAAGAACAACCAGTTCGAGTTCATCGAGCAGTGCGCTTATTTCGCCCAGGTCGACGCGGCAGTAGCGAGCGGGCTGTACGGTGCGGGCATGATCTACGCGGTGACCAACAGCAATGTCGCCGGGGCGATTATCGGCAGGAAGCTGGTCATGGCTGGGTTACGTCGGGGCGTTCCTGATATCTCCATTATGGTGCCGAGCCAAGACTTCCACGCGGCATTTATTGAATTAAAACAGGTGACAGGGAAGCCGAGCGACCTCAGCGAGTACCAGCGCGAGTGGATCAGGAACCTGAACGATATGGGTTATAAAGCCGTCGTTTGTTTCGGCGCAAAAGAAGCGCTGGATTTTACACGTAACTATCTCGGCTGGGCCGAGTGACTATTTCCACGGCAGAAAGAAGGGCAAACACGACAGGAAATGAAGTTTACCAGTAATCTATTGATTAGCGTGGCACGGATGGTCGGCTGGTCTAGCGGCGACCGCGCCACGCTCGCAAGCGAGTTAGAAGCACTTGCAGAAATGAGACACACTTTGACTATTACGCAGCAGCAGATCGACCAATTGACGGCAGACGTCACCGCGAACGCAGACGCTATCGCGCTTGCCGCGCAGAGTATCGCGCCGCTTCAGGCGTCCATCGCGGCGGCGACCACGCAGATCGCCGCGCTCACCGACAAACTCGCGAACGCAGGCGTGCCGTTCAACAGCGACGCCCTGGACGCCGCGCTCCGGTTGTCCACGTCCCAGGTCAAAGCACTCGGCGAGAGCCTCGCGTCCGTTCCTACTCCTGCAATGCCCGCTGCACCCTCCACAGACCCCGCACAGCCTTCCCAGGCCAGCGAGACTGTGCAGGTACCCTCTTGATAGAAGGCGTGGCATATTGCCCTCACTGCTCACTCCCGAAAACGCGCCGCACGGACGGCAAGCGCATCTGCGTGCCGTGCCTTGCGGCGGCGATGAGCGCCATGCACGATGCCAAGTTCATGGCGGGCCTGCGCTGGAAAGGCGGCGTAGAGCCGCGCACTCGTGATGAGATCGCAAAGCGCAAAGACGAACTCTCGCCCATCGTGGTGTTCGAGGCTGTGTGGACGGCGCGGAGTGTTGCAAGCGGCCCCAAGCTGCTAAA
>JAYVVR010000032.1:0-2262 GCA_043786835.1 Armatimonadota bacterium
ATGGTTAGAGCTTGTGTGACAATTTCGTGGGACTTTTTGCCTTTGATATTGACGACAAATCCTGCGCCGCAGGCATCGTGCTCGAAATCGGGGTCGTACAGCCCTTGTTTGGGGGGCAGGCCAGTCGGTTTCATTGCGGAAGTGGTTCCTGTTCTAAATCAATCCAGCAAAAGTAAGGCGAAGCAAAAATCAAGATGAAGAAAGTGCCGGCAGCGCCGAAAGCGCCGCGGGGAGCGAAAACCCGGCGTTGGGACAGAGATTGTAGCATACTTTCTTGGGGCGCGTCAATCTCCTATTTAAGTCTTTTTTGGGCACAATCGTTCCCTGACATTTCCGGGTAGAATAGGTGTATGTTCGTCCCGATCTCGCTGCCTGTTTTGGACACCCTTCAAAGGCCCTTGCGTGACCTGCGTGTCTCCGTGACTGACCGCTGCAATTTCCGCTGCACCTATTGCATGCCGAAGGAGATTTTTGGCCGCGACTTCGCGTTTCTGCCGTCCAATCAATTGTTGAGCTTCGAGGAAATCACGCGCTTCTCGCAGATCGCGGTTGGCCTCGGCGTCGAGAAGATACGCTTGACCGGCGGTGAGCCGCTACTTCGGCGCGATATTGAAGTCCTTGTCGCCCAGCTTGCAGCGATAAATGGCCTGCGCGACTTGACACTGACGACAAACGGCTCGCTCCTGGTCCGAAAAGCGCAAGCGCTCAAAGATGCCGGCTTGAACCGCGTCACGGTCAGCCTCGACTCGCTTGACGATGCTGTGTTCCAGTCCATGAACGATGTCGCGTTTCCTGTCGGACGCGTTTTGGACGGCATCGCGGCAGCGTCGGAAGTTGGCCTCGGTCCAGTGAAAGTCAACATGGTCGTCAAGCGCGGTGTCAACGAAGACTCGGTCGTCCCGATGGCTCGCTACTTCCATGGAACCAATTGCATTCTGCGCTTTATTGAGTTTATGGATGTCGGCACCTCAAACGGCTGGCAGCTTAACGACGTTGTCCCGGCGTCTGAGATCATCCGCCGCATTTCCGCCGAGCTGCCGCTGGAACCGATTGCTCCGAATTATCCCGGCGAAGTCGCAAAGCGTTTTCGGTACACTGACGGCAGCCAGAGTGAAATCGGCGTGATTACGTCTGTGACGGATCCGTTCTGCGGCAGCTGCACCCGTGCCCGCCTGTCTGCCGAGGGCAAGCTGTATACCTGCCTCTTTGCCGCCGACGGCTTTGATTTCCGTGAGCTATTGCGCGGCGGCGCGTCCGACACCGAGATTGCCTCTGCATTGCGCAGCGTCTGGTCCCAGCGCACCGACCGCTATTCGGAAATCCGTACCGAGGAGACGGCCCGCCGCCCCAAAGTCGAGATGTCGCACATTGGAGGATAGCTTGGCCAAAGAAAATCCTCGCGAGTACTTTGAGCAGCCTTTCCCGGACCCATTGAGCGACTACTGTTGGTGCACGAAGTGTGAGCGCGTCTACAAAAGCGCATCATGGTTCCGTAAGGGCTGGTACTGCCCCAGCCTTGACTGTAACGCAAGCCTGTTCGACTTGAAGGACTGGCAAGAACTGCGGGAGGCGCTTCCGTATTATCCAGAACATCCTAAAGAGGGTACATATTTTCCGGCGGGAGGGTGGCCTTTCAACAAATTCACGGATTGAAATGCTGGCTTTTCTATGGCTGCACTTGTACACGAGGAAGCGAGGAAGTAAACCTCACTCGCTGCTAAGGTCGTCCTTCGGACGAAAGAATTGCACACGTTCGGTTTCCTCGTCCGAAGGACGGTTTTTTCAGCGAGTGAAGTTCACTTCCTCGCTTTTCGTTCCAAATGCCCAACACAGATAACAATCAAACACATCTGCGTCACCTGCCTAAAGTCCATGCGCTGCTGGAATACGAGCAGGCCAAAACGCTGCTGACAAAAATGCCGCGCCCGGTGGTTCTGGACGCGGTGCGGACCGAAATTGACGCCCTGCGGCAGCGTGTACTAGCAGGCGACGCAACGCCGCCGTTCTCGGAAACAGCGATATTCGCGGCGGTGGCGAAGCGTTTGCATGACAGCGATTTGCGGCGATTGCAGCGGGTGGTGAATGCGACCGGGATTGTCATTCATACCAACATGGGCCGGGCACCGATGGCGGATGCGGCGGTTCAAGCCGTGCTGGCAGTGGCCGGGAACTATTCCAATCTGGAACTGGATTTGGCATTGGGGAAGCGCGGTGGGCGCGGCGGGCAGATCGAAGAGCTGCTGCAGACGCTGACGGGGGCGG
>JAYVVR010000033.1:0-2261 GCA_043786835.1 Armatimonadota bacterium
GGGCAAAGTGTGCCGCTCACCAAAAACCGGCTCTTCTGGCTCGGTTTCGGGCTGGCGTTCGCAGTGGATTTAAGCTGCTCGCTGAATTACTACTTCCCAAGCATTCCCGCGCTCGGCTTTGGCAATGGAGCCAGTCTGCTGGACCTCGGGCAGTCCATTCAGAACAAGCCCTGGAGCGCAATCGGCTGGACTCCGCTGACCTTTTATCCGTTTATCATCGGTCTCGGCCTCCTGATGCCGACCGAGTTCCTGTTCTCCTGCTGGTTCTTTTATCTGACATGGAAGCTGCAAGGAGTTATGGTCTTTGCGAACGCCTGGGACTCGGACCCGCGTATGCCCTATGCCAATTATCAGGCATTCGGCGCGTATTTTTTGTTTTTCGTCTCTACTCTCTATTTAAGCCGTCGCTACTTCGGGCAGGTTTGGAAGTGCGCGTTGGGCAGGCCATCGGAACTCTCCGATACCGCCGAGCCGCTGCGCTACAAATGGGCCTTGCTTGGCCTTGGTGGGGGACTGCTGGTTCTGGTTGCATTCTCGGTGGTACTCGGTCTTGCCTGGTGGCTGGGCCTGCTGTTCTTCCTGATCTACTTAGGATTGGCACTGGCAATTACCCGGATGCGGGCGGAACTTGGAACTCCTGTCCATGACCTGCACTTTACCGGCCCCGACTGGGCCTTGTCCGATTTGCTCGGCCCGCGTGCCATTGGTGCCCAGGGTTTGGGGGTTTTGAGCTTGTTCTACTGGTTCAACCGGGCGTACCGGTGCCACCCGATGCCGTTTCAGCTCGAAGCGTTCAAGATGGCCGAACAGACCGGGGCAATGAACATGGACGCCGTGCGGGCAGGCCGGCGGGAGATGCGGGCGTGGTTCTGGGCACTGCTTTTGGCCGGCGGCTTCGGCATGATTTGCGCGTTCTGGGCGATGCTGCACAACAGCTACATTTACGGCCTGCGGTGGTACGACACAAGCGGCTGGGATCGGTACGCGGGGTGGCTGAAGTCGCCGAAGCCGGCAAACGGATCGGTCGGCTGGGCAATGGTGGCCGGCTTCTTGTTCGCGGCGTTCTTGCAGGCGATGCGAGTGCGCTTCTTTTGGTGGCCGTTTCACCCGCTGGCGTTTGCGGTCAGCGGCTCGTGGGAAATGAATTTGCTCTGGATGCCGCTCCTGATAGCCTGGCTGGCTAAAACACTGCTGCTGCGCTACGGCGGCATTAAAACCTACTCGGCAGCCCTGCCTTTCTTTTATGGACTGATTTTAGGTCAATTCGTGCCGGGCAGTTTGCTAAATATCTGGGGTATCATGACAAAGAACCCAACCTACCAATTCTGGCAATAGGTGGCTGTGCTCAAAGGAGCTTGCGCATGAACCATAGAATAATCGGGGGATGGCTGGCGGCATTATTTGAGAACATTGACACGGCGTCTGTGGATGTCGACCCCTTCGCCGATTCGCCGATGGGTCGGAAACGTCACTTGACTGCAAGCAGATTGTCATCGGAAACAACGTTTTCCGACACAACGGACAGCGCACGACTGCGCAGCCCTCAATGAAGTCGGATACGGCCCGCAGGGGATCAGCATTCGCCTCCGCAGCACGGACGGCGTAATAATTCGCGGCAACGTGTCTATCAACACTCCTGGTCCGAACATTGTTGTCCGAACGTTGTTGTCCGAACGTTGTTGTCCGATAGTGCGTTGTCCGATAGTGCCGTCATGTTGTCATCACCGGCAATATGTTTACCAGGACCCACGGCTGGGCAATCAACGCCGATCCCGCCGAGGTGCCGAGCAAATCGGCCGTGATTTTGATTGACCATACCGGCGCTGTTTCCTTGTCAGGCAACACCTTGACAAAGCCGGGGCTTCTTCAAGCGCTTCATCGCAGTGACCCCAAGCTGCACCGACGTAACCGGCCAGTACCTCGGGTATCATAATTGGGAACCCGGTGCGCCGATTATGGCAGCCGAAGAATTCGGGAGTTCTGTTTGCTCATCAATGGTACCGTGTTTCGGACCCACAGCGGAAATTATTACGTTCAAACCGATGGCGCGGCAGGAGTCGTCGTCTGCAAGCTGCGCGGGAATTTGAAAAAAGAGCTTGTTTATTCGACGTCCATCAGCCATGCCCGGCGCGTCGAGCAGACATCGAAGCGCCGCACAACTGACCCACTGACTGTTGGTGACCGCGTCCAGCTTGACAGCGAACTGGCAGTCATCGAAAGCGTTTTCCCGCGCACGTCCTCGTTGTCACGCCACTCCCCGT
>JAYVVR010000034.1:0-6543 GCA_043786835.1 Armatimonadota bacterium
GACACCTTTCAATGTCCCCTTTGCGAGCGTACTGGGGACATTGTCAACCCCAGCAAGCACCATCTCGTGCCGAAGTCGCGGGAAGGCGAGCTGACCGTAGATATTTGCACAGAGTGTCACCGCCAGATCCATGCTCTGTTCACATTGCTTGAACTGGAGCGCGAGTTTAGCACGGTAGACGCGCTGAAATCCAGTCAGCCGATGCAGAAGTGGATCAAGTGGGCGGCGAAGCAGGGCGGTGGACGAGTCGCAGTGCGGACCTCGCACGCGAAGCGAAATAGTTATCAGAAAGACAGAATATATGGCGCAGTCTAGTGGTTACGATGTTGATTTGATGGTCATCGGCGGTGGGCCAGGTGGCTACCCGGCAGCCATTCACGCGGCGAAGCTGGGCGCGAGCGTCGCCTGCATCGACTTCGACAATGCCGGCGGAACATGTTTAAACTGGGGCTGTATTCCCACCAAGACCATGATTGGATCGGTCGCGGCGCTGGAACAGGCCCGGCACTTTGCGGACTTCGGCCTGACAATTACCGGCGAGATCGGCTTCGACATGAACGCGCTGATGGCCCGCAAAGACAAAATCGTCGGCACACTGGTCAGCGGCGTTGAGTTTTTGTTCAAGAAGAACAAAGTCCGCTATATCAAGGGCAAGGGCAAGATGCTTGACCCGCACACGGTTGAAGCCACCACCGAGGACGGCAAGAAAGAGCGGATTACGGCGGCGTCTATTATTCTGGCAACGGGCAGCGTTGTCGCAAAGCTGCATCCGTCCATTCAAGTGATCGGCGCAGACACTGCCGACGCCGACGTGTTTGTAGACAACCGGGAGGTCAAGAACCGCAAGGCGGCAGGGACGCTGGGCAAGACGACCCTTTGGACCTCCAATGAAGCTGTTTCGGCGCTGGAAGTTCCAAAGAAGCTGGTTGTGCTTGGCTCCGGCGCGGTCGGCACCGAGTTTGCGTACACCTATCGCGGCCTCGGCGCAGAGGTGACTTTAATTGAGCTGATGCCGAACATTGTCCCAGCGGCAGATCCCGAGCTGACCGCCGAGCTGGCAAAGCTTCTCACCAAGGCCGGTGTCAAGATTATGACTTCCACAAAAGTTGTTGCGATTGACGTGCCGGGCCGGAAGCTCAAATATGTCACCGAAAAAGGTGACGGTGAGATTGAGTTCGACAAGCTGCTCATTGGTGTCGGACGCCGCGCGTACACCGACGGCCTCGGTTTGGGCGAAGCGGGCGTTTTCTTCGACCATAAAATATTAGTAGATGAGTATATGCGGACCAATGTGCCGCATATCTACGCCGTCGGCGACGCTGCCGGTGGCGGGCTGGCTCATGTTGCGACCCGCGAAGGCGAAGTCGCCGCTGAGAACGCGCTCGGCCATACCGTCAAAATGGACTACACCGCCGTCCCCTACTGCGTTTACACGGAACCCGAGATGGCCTGGACCGGTTTGAACGAAGCGCAAGCCAAAGAAGCGGGCTACGATGTCAAAGTCGGCAAGTTCTCGTTCAAGTCGCTCGGCAAGGCCCTCGCGATTAACGAGAACGTTGGCCTCGTGAAAATCGTCACCGACGCCAAATACGGCGAGATTTTGGGTGTTCATATTGTCGGCCCCCATGCGACCGATTTGATCCACGAAGCCTGCGTCTCGATTAAGCTGGAGTCTACGATTGACGAGCTAATGCACACCATCCACGCCCACCCGACCCTCTCGGAAGCCATCATGGAAGCCGCCCAAGACGTGAAGGGCGCAAGCGTCCACAAGTAAGCAAACAAAAAAGCCCGCGCCGGGTGGCGCGGGCTTTTTTTGTTTGCTTACTTCCTGAACGACTGCCCGGCGAGTTGTAACCGCCGGTTAACCTTTTGGGTGATTTTCAAGGGTTATCTTTTGAGCAGGATAGGTATACTCTTGAATGTGAGCTGAGACAATCTTCTGATTTTTATTCTGCCGAAACTGCTCCGCTGTAACCGCCTCGCGCTAACCGCTCCGCTGTAACGCCCCGCCGTGTCCACCGAAGACAGCTCACCGTCTTCGAAGCTTTTTGCTTCCCAGATGCCCCCACCGCGCCCGGCGTTTCGCCCGGCGGCAGCGACACATGCCGCTCTGCGTTTCGCCTTCCGCGCATTTTTATCAATCGTGCCGGCTTTTTGCCGCCACACGTCCTGAAACACGTTCATTACTCAATACGTGTATTACCTGAAAGGCCGGCTCTTCCATGCTCTCATGCTCACGCCGACTTGCCGGGCCGCTGGCTTTGGCAGGCGCATTTGGCGCACTTCTCTCAGCGGGTTCTGCCCGCGCTCAGGTGCTGGTCACCCCAACGGTCACGCCGATGGGATCGCTGTTCAATTACAGCTACAGCATCACGAACCTTTCGGCAGCCGATCTCGCGATTATCAACGTCAACGGTCTGGCGATGGACCCCGCTGCGGCGACAAATCTCCAAGCGCCCGCCGGCTACCAGATTACGTTCGATCCAAACCTCGGCATCGCCTCGTTCCTGCCGGGCCTGGATAATAACACGGCGTTCGGGCCAGGCAGCGTCGTTTCCGGCTTCTCGTTCGACAGCGCCTTTGCGCCGTCTGCCGTGACATTTGATACGCTCGATGCAAACGGCGGCACGACCAGCGGCACAACCGTCGGACCGGCGGCCGTACCGGAAGCCAGCACCCTGGTTTCGCTCGGCGCGGGCCTGTCCGTGCTGGCATTTATCGCCGTGCGGCGTCGCCGTACGATCTCTGCTTCTTAGAAAACAAGAGAACACTTATGAATATCAAGACTCTTTTTTGTGCGGCGGCTGCGCTCGGCGCATTCGCGGCACTTGGCGGCGGGACAGCACACGCGTCCAGCCACAGCGACGCGCCGCTGATCAAGCTCGACCCGCAGGCGAACCTGACCGACGTTTACGCGTTCCGGCAGAACCGGCCCGACGGCAGCAAAGTGCTGGTCGTCGAAGTCAGCGTCCGGCCTTTCTCGGAACCCGGCGATGGCGTCACCTATGACTCGTTCTCGGACGATGCCCGGTACGAGATTCATATTGCAAACCCGATTACCGGCGCGGAAGTCCAGCGCTATGACTTCAAGTTCTCCCCGGTCAGCTCCCAAAACGGCAGCTACAAGAACCTGGATACGATCCTGCGCTATGGACGCGGCGCGAATGTCAACGGAGCGGCAGATGCTGGGCCGATTATGGATGTCGGCGACGCCCACCAGAACTTCGTCCAGACCTACACCGTCACCAAAACAGTCATGGCCACCGGCAAGGCGACCGCGCTGAACCCCGCCGGCATGTCTTTATTGGTTCCGCCGTATAATACCGGCCTGCGAACGACCCCCGCGTACAACGATCCGATCACCGGCAGGGCGGTCAGCGGCGCATCTACCCGCGCGGGCCTCGATACTTACACCCGCGAAACAACCTATGACCTGCCCGCCGTTTCCGGTGCCGCCGGCCCGACGACGGTCTTTGCCGGCTCCCGCGAGGACGGCTTTTATGCCGACACGCCCGGCATCTTCGACCTGCTCGACCCGCGCATTCTCTCGAACAAGTTAGGCAAGGGACTCGGACAGGACGGCACGGGCGTAGACGGTTTCAAGGGCTATAATGTCCTGCATTACGCGATTGTGATCCCGCTCAGCGACCTGCCTTCGTTTGCCTACCAAGGCGCGTTCAGCAGCGGCCTCAACAACGGTGTCGGCGTGTACGCATCAGTGTCCCGCCCCCGTGTGACCCTGCGCTCGACCACCGGCGATGCCATCAGCTCCGGTCCGTACATCCAGGTCAACCGCGAAGCGAACCCGCTCTTTAACGAAGTGCTTGTCGCCATCCGGGACAAAGACAACTACAACCGTGACCTGCCGACAAGCGATGCGACGAAGTACAAGACCTACGCGCTGAACCCCGAAGTCGCGGCGCTGATCAACAAAGTCTACGGCACGAGCTTCGCGACAACAAACCGCACTGACCTTGCCGCGGTTTACATCCCGGACGTGATCCGGGTAGACACAACGACTGGCCCGGCGAACATCTCCGGCCAGGCGGCGTTTAACCGGCTCGGCTTCATCGGCGGCGACACGCTCCAAACAGCGAACGGAGCCTCGGTTCCCGGCGGCTGGCCGAACGGACGCCGCTTAGGCGACGACGTCGTAGACATCGCGCTGACGGCGGTAGCAAGCGGCCCGGATTACAAGACGGTCACGCTGCTCGGAGACAATGTAGACCACAACGACCAGGTCTACAACATGACGTTCCCATATGCGGGAACGCCGAACGCCGGAACCCGCAACTCGAAGGACTCCGGCCCGAATATCGGGGGGTAACTGGATACGGGAAGCATGGGGCTAAACCCCCGTGCTTCAAAAGCAAGCTCCCGCCTTCGCGGGCGAAGATTTAGAGATAAGTCCGATGCCCGCGAATGTGGGGAATTGCACTTCAAAGCCCTGCCGTTCAGGGCAGGGAACACACAAATTTTATGAAACAAGCACGCATCCCAAAACTCTTATTCGCTCTTATTCCCTGCGCTTTCGTGGTTAGCGGGTGCGCGTCCCACCACGCGGCTTCAACCGGCTCAGCGCAGAGTGCAGCGGCTCTGCCCACCGTCGACGTCACGCTGGCGGCAATTCCAGTATCTCCTACCCCCACCGCCGCTGACCACGGCATTGCGAAGTGGGCGGGCCAACTGAAGCAGAACCCGAGTGACGACAAAGTCTGGGTTCGACTGGGCGACACGCTCATGCAGAAGCCACGTGAGACCGCCGACCCGCGCTTTTATGCCGTCGCCGAGCAGGCGTATCAGCAGGCGCTTGCCCGGAACCCCCGAAACGCCGACGCGCTGACCGGGCTGGCCTGGGTTTCAAGTGACCGCAACCAGTATTCGACAAGCGCCGAGTGGGCCAGCAAAGCGGTCGCGCTGAACCCGAAAGACAACACGGCTTACGGACTGCTCGGCGATGCCGATGCTGCGACCGGGCATTACGACGACGCTTACGCGCATTACCAGAAAATGCTTGATATTCGGCCCGATATCGCGTCGTATAGCCGGGGTGCGAAACTGCTGTACCAAGACGGTAACTCGCGAAAGGCCATGTGGCTGATGATTAAAGCGGTCAAAACCGGCAGTCCCTATGCCGAGAATACCGCCTGGTGCCGCACCCAGCTTGCCGAGATGCTGTTTGACCAGGGTGCATTATTGCCCGCTGAGCAGACCCTGCAAGCTGTTTTAAAGACGACGCCGAACGATGCTGAAGCGCTGGCGACGCTGGCGAAGTTCAAGGCCGCGCGGCGAGACACCCCGGCGGCAATCGCGCTTTTGAAAAAATCGGCGGCGATTGCGCCCGACCCGGAAACAGAGACGGCGCTTGGTGATCTCTATGCGCTGTCCGGCAATCAAGCCGAGGCTGAAAAGCAGTATGCGTCGGTGGAAGCGCTTTACAAGAAGAACACCGATGCTGGGATTGACGAGCATATGCAAGTCGCCAAGTTTGATGCCGACCATGACCGGAACCTACCCGAAGCCTTGCAGTTTGCCGAGCAGAACAAAAGCAGCCTGAATATCAGCGACGCCGACACGCTGGCCTGGTGCCTGTATAAAAACGGGCGGCAGGAGGAAGCTAAAGCCGCCATCAAAGCCGCCCTGGCCCGACGTACTCCCGAGGCCGCGATGGTGTTTCACGCCGGCATGATCTATGCCAAGTCCGGCGACCGGGTGACCGGCGGGAAGTGTCTGGCAGCCGCCCTCAGCTTGAACCCCTACTTCAATCTGCGCGATGCCAAAATCGCCGCCGACACGCTGAAGCAGCTTGGCACTCAGCCGCCGACGCTGTCTGCCAAACAACCCGCGAAAGCAAGCACGACTTGATGAACCGGCTTCTTCCAATCAGTGCGCTCCTGCTGTGTCTGGGAGTCGGGGCCTGGGCATTGCATCGGCCGGCAGCGTCGCCCCATGCCGCCGTCGCGCTGACCCTGCCGGCAACTGAAGCAAAAACCAGTGAAGTCGAAAAGCTTGACTTAGCGATTACCCAAGAGACACTGGCGACACAGAGGACGCCGCGCGATACTAAAGCCTGGACTGATCTCGGCGATGCACTCATGCAAAAAGCGCGAGAGACCGCCGATCTCAGCTACTATAGCCTTGCCGAAGCTGACTACAAAAAGGCATTGGATGTTGACCCAAGCAGTGTCGCCGCGCTTGATGGCATGGCCTGGGTGACCAGCGACCGGCATGAGTTCGAGAGGAGCAAAGCCTGGGCGAGCAAAGCACTGGCGCATGACCCAAACTCCCAGGATGCTTATGGCCTCCTCGGCGACGCCGACCAGGAACTTGGGGATTACCCGGCGGCTTACGCGCACTACCAAAAAATGCTCAATTTACGGCCTGATCTGGCGTCCTACAGCCGAGGGGGGCACTTATTATGGGTCACTGGGGATTTCCGACAGGGGGTCTCGCTGATGGATAAAGCGATTGATGCCGGCGGGCCATATGCCGAAAGCACCGGCTGGTGCCGCGCTCAGCTTGGCCTCATGCTTTGGAGTG
>JAYVVR010000035.1:0-6539 GCA_043786835.1 Armatimonadota bacterium
AAGCACAATGGGATAAACTGAGTTTCCATAGTTGACAGTGCAGTAGCCCACATCGCCTGATGGGGTGGCCCCGTACATATTCGCTGAAAATGTTGTGTCTACAGACACCGAGGAAGTTGTCCCGCCGGCAGCCGACAGTACTTTGTACTGAGTCGCTGTTACTAAAGGGCCGAAATTATAAACCGGTACAGAACTGGAAAAGTTAAAGTTCGCATTGCCCGCCAAGCCTTGCTGTCCGGCGTTGTTAGGTCTCAGGCAGACTCCCCCATACGCTTGGGCTAGAACGTACAACGAAGGAGGCGGTGCGCCCTTGTTGCTGCCAGTCGGTGTCCAAATCCATTTGTAAGTGGAAGAACCACTGACAGCATAGGTTCGTATCTGATAGGTATTGCCGCCGACATTGTCGCCGAGTGTGAAAAAAGAGGCGTAAGGGTTACTGGTACCCCCCGTTGAGGCTCCGTTGGCGCCGACTTGCGTTCTCGTCAGCGTGAAACCGGTCCAATCCCAGGCCGAGCCAGGGACAAACTGGGGTGCATTGGGATTTTGGTAGGCGACCTATCCGCCGCCGCTAAACTGGGCGGTTGCAGGCAGAGCGGTCAAAAGGCTAATCAGCACAAACGACGGGGCGCAGAGACGACGGGGCGCAGAGAGTGAGAACATAGTTTCCTCCAAATCGCAGGCCGTAGCGAAATACTTACAGTTATTGTATCACAGCTTTCGGGTGGCGTCAAGAACTTTTTTGGGACTCGTTCAACGTCGCCAAAAACGCCAAGACGGCGGCGCTTTCGGATTTGCCGCGCAGGCGGACGAGGTGGAGGGGGCGGGTCAGGGACAGGTCAGAGAGGGGAAGGGGATAAAGAAGGCCGGACTCAATCTCGGCGGCGACGGCGAGACGGGATACGAGGGCGATGCCTAAGCCGGCGGCGACACTGCGCTTGATCGCCTCGGTGCTGCCGAGCGAGAGGGTGGGGGTGACGGCAATGCCTAAACGGGCCAGTGCCCGCTCGACCACTTCGCGGGTCCCGGACCCCGGCTCGCGCAGAAGCAGCGGCTCGGCGCAAAATTCGGCAGACGTGACACTCCTACACTTAAGCAGAGGGTGGCCGGGCGGGACGATAGCGATAATCTCGTCTTGACTGAAAACCTCCGCGCCTAAATGCGGCTCGTCGGCAAAGCCTTCCGTGAGACCAAAGTCGAGCAGATTTTCAGAAACTTTCTGCTGGATAATTTGGGTGTTGGCAATCTCGAGCTGGATTTCGATTTCCGGGCACTGCTGGTGGAACGCGCCCAGCACGGACGGCAGGAGGTAATCGCCGATAGTCAGGCTTGCGCCAAGGGTTAGACGCCCGCGTGTCAGCCCCCGTAACTCTCTTAAAGCATGCTCGGCCTCAGCTTCGACGGCAAATAGGCGCCGGGCATAACCGGCAAGCAGTACGCCCGCCGGCGTCAGCTTGAGGCCGCGCGGCAGGCGGTCGAACAGGAGAGTGCCGAGGGTAGTTTCCAGGTCTTTGATCTGCTTCGAGACGGCAGGCTGGCTGATAAATAGACGCTCCGCACCCCGGCTCATGCTGCCCTCCTCGGCGACGGCATGGAAGAGGGCAAGATGGTTCAGGTTCATAACTTAGGGTTATCGCTTGCATACAAAAAATGTCTTTGCATTATACCTGCTCATCCGGTAGAATTGGGATATGAAACGAGTCGTTTTTGCTGCCGCCCTGCTTTTTTGCATCACGCCCTGGGCGTCGCCCGCCCTCGCGCTTGGGCTGGGGCTGACTTTGGCGCTGACACTCGGGAACCCGTACCCAACCGAAAGCAAAAACGCCGCGAAAGTGCTGCTGCCGGGCTGCGTCGTGCTGCTCGGCTTCGGCATGAACCTGTCCGTCGTGCTGGCGGCAGGTCAGCGCGGCCTGCTGCTTGCGGCGGGAAGCATCGCGGGGACACTGCTGCTGGGGTACGGTCTGGGGCAGCTATTGAAGATCAGCGCCCACACGTCGGCCCTGGTGACTGTCGGGACGGCGATCTGCGGCGGCTCGGCGATTGCGGCGGTCGGGTCTGTGATTGGGGCCGCCGAGTGCGAGATGACGGTCGCGCTTGGGACGGTGTTTCTGCTGAACGCTGCTGCGCTGTACGTTTTCCCGCTGCTCGGTCATACCCTGCACCTCTCGCAGACCCAGTTCGGCACCTGGGCGGGTATTGCGATCCACGACATTTCGTCGGTTGTCGGCGCGTCGGCCCGTTACGGGCTGACCGCGCTCCAAACCGCGACTGCCGTGAAGCTCTCACGGGCGCTCTGGATCATCCCGGTCTCGCTCGGAGCGGCGGTTGCTGCTGGACGAAGCCGCCGCTGCCCCTCGGCGAGTCCCCCCGGCAAGCTGCAAATCCCCTGGTTCATCGGCTTCTTTCTGCTGGCCTCAGTCACCCGCAGCCTCGTGCCGGGCATTGCGGCCCTGTCGCCGGCGATCTCGCATTTCGCGACTGTCGGGCTGACCGTGACCCTGTTTCTCATCGGCGCGGGCCTGTCGCGGGAAACGCTTGGCGCAGTCGGCTGGAAGCCGCTGGTCCAGGGCATGGCCCTCTGGCTGGTCATCAGTGCTGGTTCGCTGTTCGTGATTTTACGCACGGTCAGCTAAAACCTGCAAGGCACACAAACTCAATGAAGTCGATACCTGCGCCTCCTGCTATTGTTCTGATTGGTACCAATCGCTGCGTTCGGCCTTTCAGGTCTGTCCTCCGGGTAGTCAGTGCTGATACGGAGTAATCAGAATGATACCAGTGCAGCAGCGGAGCAAAAGGTGGGGAATTGCTCTTTGAGGCACGGGGGTTCAGGCCCGTGCAATAACTCCTTACACACTCAGCCAAACAAAAAACAGGCTCCTACCTCAATGGATAGGAACCTGTCTCAACTGAAACGGGAATCGGTATTCGATGCCATTGAAGGTCACTGCACAAGGCAAAAGGTTAGAAGTTCTGGCTGCCGCACTGCCTGATGCCCCGGTTCCAGTTTCACTGCCTGCAGGGGCTGCAGCATTGGCCCCGCTGGAAACAGACGCGCCGTGCAGCTACTTGACATGATCATCGCAGAGCAGGGAATTCGAGCCGTCTGGACGGCATCCGGTCGGAGCGTCCACGAATTGACCGCGATCGCCCATATAGTCGGTGGCAAATTTGACAATGAGTAGTTCGATCAGCGTAAAGCCGTTACGGCTTCGGGACGAGGAAGGTCTCGTAACCAGGTTTCTCTGTCTAAGACCCGACTGTTGATGTCCCGGAGCAACTGTGCAGTGATTATCGCACACCTCACCCGATTTGTCAAGCAAAACAAGTCAACTGGGAACAACTATTTAATTTCGTTCCCAGCGGGCGACTTTTTCGGCTATCGCAGCGGCGGCCTCGCGCAGAGCTAGGTGCTCTTCGGGCCACAGCGGCGGGGCAGGGATCCGCACGACGCCTTGATTGGACGCCAGCAGCGGCAGGCCAAGAACACCGCGAATGCCGTAAACGCCCTCCAGCAGGACCTGGCCGGCGACACTCATTTCCCGGCCTTCCAGCATCTGACGCACCATGTCTACGGTCACATTTGCCGTCGCCATGACGGTTCTCGCCCCGGACAGATGGGTCAGCTCAGGTCGAAGCTGGACCCGAATGTCTGGCGGCAGGGTTTCAATCGCCTCAAACGCCGCCCGCGTATCGGAGAGCGCCAAATGCCCGATGGCGTCGCGGGCCGCTGCTGCCCGTGCCGGAAAGTCTGCCAGCGTTGCCCCGCCGCGCAGCGTGCTGACGGCGTCGGCGATCTCCCTGTCGTTCAGGCCGTATACCCGAACAGTGGACCAGAGGGGGACCAGGTTTGCGCCGTGTTCCCCCGCCACATAGCCTGACACGAGCTGGCGCGGCACGCCCAAATCGGCAGCGATCTCTCGCCGGAACCGCAGGCTGTCCGAGTATGCACCGATGCCGATGACCCGCCGGGCGGACAGCTCTCGCGCCATGACCCAAACCCCGAGTTCGACCGGGTTTGTGACCACCAGCACTACTTCATGTCCCTGACCGTGAGCGGCCAGCGCTTTGGCGTGGGCGGCAAAGACCGGCAGGTTTGCGTAGGCCACATCGTTTCGGTCCATTGTCCCGCCGCCCGCGCTTGGACCGGGGGTTGCCCCTGCCGCCATGACCACAATGTCTCCAACCACGTCTTCCGGCCCGAGCGCAATGTCCATCAGCGGCGCGTTTTCGGCATACGCATCCGTCAGGTCCGAGCGCAGACCATACAGTACCCGCTCCGAGGCACCCCCACGCTTCCCGACAAGCTGCAATCGCTCGGTCGGACGCAGTACCCGTCCGGCGACCAGCTGCGCCACAATCTCTCGCCCAATCGCCCCGCCCGCACCGACAACGCTAATATCCAAAAATTGCTGCTTTCTAGACTCTCTTCTTCCGTGCCAAATAGGTTTCCGCCGCTGCCCGGTACTCCCATTCTTCGTCTTGAAGCAGTCCCCGCCAGCCTTCTTTGGTCTGGGTGATCGCCTCGGCAAATGAACCAAACAGCGACTCCAGCCCCGTCGGCGCCTTTGTGATTTCAAGCGCGGCGGCATTCTCCCGAATCTGCTCGGGTGTTTGCATGGAGACAAGAACACCGTCAATATCCGGCTGCCGGCTGACCCAGTAGAGATGGGCCTGCGCCGCCGTGAAGCCGTAAAAGTTCTTGGTCAAGTTGCGGTAGCGCCAGGTGTTGGGGAACCGGACGAACGGTACCTCACCGACCCAGGCAAATGTCTGTGCCGCAAGTGTCGTCACTCCTTTGGCCCGGCAGACGGGAAACAGCCGTACTGCTGCACGCTGGTCGAAATAACTGTAACGGGCGGCAACAATATCGAGTGTCAGCGTGTCTGTTTCCAGGGTCTCCGCCAGTGCCTCATACTTACTGTAACAGGTGACTCCAATAGACCTAATGTGTCCTGACGTCTGCGCTTCCGACAGGGCGAGGTTCGCCCCCACGAGACGCCGGGGCGTATGCGTCTCAGGCCGGAAGTCGTACAGCAAAAAGACATCAAGTGTGTCTACGCCCAGCAGCTCCCGCTTGCGGGCGATTGCGCCGCGAATTGCCGCCGCCGCGCCTCCTTCCGTGTCCGGGCAGCGATCAAGCGCATCGCCGTCGGTAGTGCTGAGTGTGACTTTGTGGCGAACACCCAGCGTCCTGAGAGACTGCCCTAAAGACTGTGCCTCACGCTCATACGCGGCATGGAAATAGGTGATGCCAGAGTCTAAAGCGGCTTTGACTGCCGCCGCCCTGTCGTCAGGAGACGCCGCATAGATGTCGCTGTCTATCGAAGCCGTGCCGGGTTCTCGGCGAAACGGGCGCTCTCCGTAGGCGAGGTTTGTGGGTGAGAGTTTAATGGGCATAGATATCTCAGAACTGGCATGCGAACACCTATCAGGAGGACGAACGCAAGGTTCGCCTCTATGGGATCGATATAGATATAGGGCCCGAACCTTGTGTTCGCCCTCCTGTGCTCTCCTCTCTTCGGAACCTATCTCGCAATGTGTCACTTGACAAACACACGACTGATACGCTAAGATGACAACACATGGCCAAATCTACTTATGACATCGCGCCGAATGCCACCTTTGTCGAAGCCGCGCATACCTCAATCCGCCAGCAGCTTGGGGAGATGATGGAGAACCTCGAAGGCACACGGCGCGGCGAGGATGTTGAAGCCCTCCACGATATGCGGGTGGCATCCCGGCGGCTCAGGGCCGCCCTGTCCGTGTTTGCCGCCGCGTTCCCCCCAAAACCGTTTGCTGTCACCGAAAAAGAAGTCGCCAAAACCACCGATGCCCTCGGCGCTGTCCGTGACAGTGATGTCCAAATTGAGTTCATGGAAGCTGCAATCGCTGCCGCGCCGGAAAGCGAAAAAGTCGGCCTGCTGGCATTTCTTGCACACCTGCAGTCTGAACGGGACCGAGAGCGGGTACTGCTGGTCAAAGAGCTAAACCGTCTCGAAAAGAGTGCGTTCACTAAAGACTTCCACAAGCTGCTCGGCGACAGCGCAGGAGCAGTGACACATGGCTAAAGCGCTGCCACTGTATGCCGTCAACCCTCAAGAGTCGCTGCGCTCCAATGCGCCTCTCATGCTGCACACGCGACTCGAAGAATTGTACCAGTTTGCGCCGTATATTAGCGACCCTGCCAAAGTGGAAGAGCTGCACAATATGCGGATTGCCGCCAAGCGCCTGCGGTACACGCTGGAAATCTTCGCGCCGTGCTTTTCCGGCAAAGACTTCGAAAAGCTGTCGGCGCAGGCAAAGTCCATTCAAGAGCAGATAGGCGAAATCCATGATCGGGACGTTCGCGGGCCACTTTTGCAGGTGTTCTTGGACGCTCGTGGCGCTGACCTGCCCGAAATCCGGTCTGGGTTGGAACGGCTGATCCAGAGCCAGCACTCCGAGCGGGCGACCCTGTACCGGAAGTTTATCGCGTACTGGAATAAGCTGCAAAAACAGGGCTTCAAGCGTGAGTTCCTGCAAATGCTGGTGCAGTCCGAAGA
>JAYVVR010000036.1:0-17188 GCA_043786835.1 Armatimonadota bacterium
GTATCGGAAATTCTAGAATCCGGCATGATCGCGGTCGCGCTGGTCTTTCTCCTGATCCGCCCGTTCATCATCCAGGCATTCTTTATCCCCTCGCCTTCGATGGAGCCGACCCTGCTGGGCAAGAATAACTCCGGCGACCGGATTTTGGTCAATAAGTTTTCGTACCGGCTCAGCAAGCCGAAGCGCGATGATGTTGCCGTATTTCTCGCCCCGCCTGCCGCGATGGCCGGCGACCCGGAGTTCATCAAGCGGCTGATTGGACTGCCCGGCGATAAGATCGAAGTCTTTGCAGGGCATCTGAGCATCAACGGGATCTTCCATTCGCATACCGACATTCGCCGCCGTCTGACCGAGGAAGGCATCTGCGGCCCGGAAGCACAAAACGACATCAGCGACGAGTCCCTGCTGCAAGCCGACTGCCATGTCAAGTTTGTCCCCGACGGCGTTCAGGTCTCAACGAACGACGCCCACACGCAGCTTATCTCAAAAAGCCAGATTGCGGAGATCTACACGAAACAAAAAGACCTGCCGGTCACGATTCGGCCCGGTTATACAGTCAGGAACGGCCAAAAGCTGGATGAGCCGTTTATCGCCGAAGACCCCGACTATGACATGAAGATTTACGGCGGCCAGCCGCTGAAGCATGTCTACAGCCAGGGCGATGAATACCGGCTGGCCGGTCAGGGAATTATGGCGTCGGAATATTTGGCGCATGCCGGTCTGCCGACTGAACCACTCCCCGCCGATCACTACTTGATGATGGGCGACAACCGCAACGACAGCAGCGACGGGACACAGTGGGGGCCGCTCGAAGCAAAACGGGTTGTGGGACGGGCGCAGTTCATTTTCTGGCCGCCGTCGCGCATCGGGGTCATTCACTAATGCCCGAAAGCACTCTCAGTCTCTGGCAGCACGAGCAGCTTGCCTGGAGTGTGGGGTTTAGGCGGGTGGCCGGCATTGACGAAGTTGGCCGCGGGCCACTGGCCGGACCTGTCATGGCGGCTTGTGTCATCCTGCCGCCGGAGTTCTCGCTGGACGGCATTCGCGACTCAAAAACGCTGTCGGCGAAGCAGCGAGAAAGGGCGGAAGCACGTATCCGCATGGAGGCGATTGCTATCGGCCTCGGCAGCGTCGAGCCGGAGACGATAGACCAGATCAACATTTTGCAGGCGACTTACGCCGCAATGCGCCTGGCATTTTCCCAGATTGAGCCCCTTCCCGATTTCGTTCTCATCGACGGCCTGCCGGTCCGTGACTTTCCCTGCGATAACCGCAAAGCGCTTGTTCAGGGCGATTCGTTTTCGGTGTCTATTGCCGCCGCGTCTATTGTTGCCAAAGTCGCACGGGACCGCCTCATGTGTGCATATGATACGGTTTATCCTGAGTACGGCTTTGCCGGCCACAAAGGTTACGGGGCTGCGAAGCATCTGGCGGCTCTGCGTGAACACGGCCCCTGCCCCATCCACCGCCGGTCGTTTGCTCCAGTCGCCGCGTGTGAAAAGCCAAAATAACCGGCATTGGAAGTGCCGGTCTTCTACGCCTCCTCCCACGCACGCCCTAGCACTTCCCGCGCTTCTGCGATTTGCGCTTCTAAACTCTCCCACCTTGCTTCGATGCTGATGCGTCCCTCGTAACCGGCCGCTTTCAGCACGGCGAAATACTCCCGCAAATACGCATAATCAGCGGCTATTGGGGCGCGTCTGCCGAGGCCGGCGACATGAACATGGCGTAGCTGGGAGATCGCCTCGCGCGTTTCGTCGTAGCTTTGTCCGTCGTGGGTGATGTGGTAAAGGTCGCTGAGAACGCCGATACTCGGATGGTTGATTTCGTTGGCCAGCGTGACGGCTTCGGCGACACTGTTGATAAAATTGCACTCGGCAGTATTCAGCGGCTCAATCGCGACGGTAATCCCAAACTGCGTGGCAATAGGGCCGCAGCGTTTGAGAAATGCGAGCAACTGACGATGGGCTGTTTCCGGCGGCCAGCTGTCAGGGATACTCCGCGCTCCGCCGCTGCCGAAAACGATAATCTCTCCGCCAAGTCTTGCCGCACGCTGAAATGCTGCATCCAGGTAGAGAATCTGCCGGAAACCGTCAGTATCAGGGCCGATGATTCTCAAATCACCCGGCAGAAACAGATTAAATGCTTCCGGTTTGAGCTGGGAATGAGAAAATACTGAGATCAGCGGCGGCAGGATTTCGGCGTCGGGCTGTTCTGGCTGAAGCAGACCGATTACCGATGGTTCTAAATAATCAAACCCGGCGGCAGTTAAAGTTTCAAGCGCGTCGGGCGCGGCACAGACACCAAATCGCATGAGAGTATCCTCCAAAAGAGCGCGCAACCTATATTTAGTAGGGATTAAACAAATTATGACATAGATATAGACGAAAAAAGCGTGAAACTCCTTGTCAAATAGCAACAACTATGCTATAATCCAAAGAAGCGCAATTGAGGCAGAATAAATAGGAATCAGTCACCATGCCGAACATACGCCAGAGTTTTCGTGACGAGCTTACGGCCCTTGAACAAGAGCTGCTGCAAATGGGGACGCTGACCGGCTCCATGCTTGGGCAGGCGGTTGAAGCAATTCATCAAAACGATGTCGCGTTGGCAGAAACGGTTCTGGCGCAAGATGACGACGTAGATGAAATGGAGCGGCGGATCGAAGCCCAGTGCATTCGGCTGCTTGCGCTTCAGCAGCCGATGGCCCGCGATCTGCGTCAGGTGGAAAGCGCACTCAAAGTCATCACAGATCTTGAGCGCATCGGGGACCACGCAGTAGACATTGCAAAGATCGCTCGGAAGCTGACCCAGGAGTTCTACTTAAAAGCACCGCTGGTGGATGTCGGGCCGCTGGCGAAGATGGCCCAAACTATGCTGGCCTTAAGCCTGCAAAGCTTAGTGCGGCACGATTTGACATTGGCAGTTCAGGTCTGCGATGATGACGACCTGGCTGACGCCGCGTTTAAATCCCTGCGGGAGGAGCTGCTGGAGCTGTCGCAGGCCGAACCGTCGCGCATCTTCCCAGCATCTTATTTACTGCTTGTGGCTGTGTATTTAGAGCGGATCGCCGACCATGCGACGAATATTGCTGAGCGGGTCTGTTACATCGAAACCGGCGAGCGAAAAACATTAGGCCGCCGCGAGGCCCGGCTCAGCCCATGAGCGAGATTGGCGATAATATTCAGCGAGTGCGCGAAAAGATCGCCGGAGCGGCGCTTCGGGCCGGACGTCGTTCGGAAGAAATCACGCTGGTCGCGGTCACGAAGAAGAAGCCGGCAAGCGCGGTCCGGGAAGCGTTAGCGGCAGGCTTGACAGATGTCGGCGAAAACTACGTTCAGGAAGCCGCCGAAAAGCGGGAGCAAGTGCCGGAAGGCCGCTGGCATCTGCTGGGACACCTGCAAAGCAACAAAGCCAAACTTGCCGTTTCGCTGTTTGATCTCATTGAAAGTGTGGACAGTGTCAAGCTGGCGTCGGCACTCGGCAAACAGGGCGGCGAAACGCGCCAGGCGATTTTGCTGCAAGTGCACCTCGGAGACGAAGAAACCAAAACAGGCTTCGCACCGGAACTGGTGCTGGACGTGGCGGCAGAAATTGCGTCTGTTTCCGGCGTTTCCATACAGGGGCTGATGGGGATTGCGCCGAACGGAACCGACCCACGTCCCTATTTCCGGCAGCTCAAGCGGCTGTTTGACCGGCTTCCGCCCGAAAGCCGGCAGAGACTTTCGATGGGCATGAGCGGCGACTACGAGGCCGCGATTGAAGAAGGCGCGACGCTAGTGCGCGTCGGGACCGCGATTTTCGGTGCGCGATAGACTTTATTTTCTCACTTTACTTCTCAGAGGAGATCATCAGCAATGAGCCAGCACGCAGAAGCAGAAGAATACGAAGACGCTCCGGCCCGTGAAAACGGTGTCATCGGACGCATTCTCAGCCATTTTCGAGGCCATGACTACGGTGACGAAGAGGTGGAAGAAGCCGCAGCAGAACACCCACAGCCGGTGCCGATGCCCGCCCAAACACGGGCGACCGGCGGCTCTTACAATCCGCTTCGGCGAGGAACGACCCTGCGTATGGACCAATCGCGCCAGACTCATATCACTGTTCGCCGTGCTATTCAGACCTTCGACGATGCCCGCCGAGCCGCCGACGGTCTCAAAGACGGCCAGCAGCAGATTGTCAATCTAGAGCAGACATCCAGCGACATGACTGAGCGAATCATTGACTTTCTGAACGGCGCGACCTATGCCCTTGATGGCAGCGTCGAAAAAATAGGCGAGCAGGTTTACTTGTTCACGCCGTCCACGGTCATTATTGACATCGAAGACAAGCCGACAACGCCCGTTCGCGCGGCTATCTTCGACCGGGACTAACCCTTGCCATGCTGCACGAAAAAATACTGGCAATCCTCGGCACCGGCATGATGGGCGGAGCCCTAGCTCGCGGCCTGGTTTCCGCCGGTGCCATGCCGGGTGCCGGCCTGCGTCTCTTTGACACGCATCCTGCGAAAGCGGCGGCACTCGCGGCGGCGCTCGGTTCCGGCGCGACTGCTGCGGACTCGGCGCTATCTGCAATTGCCGGTGCCGACCTAATTCTGATCGCCGTCAAGCCGCCGATGGTCGCGGAGGTGCTGTCTGCGATCTCCCCTGCCCTGCTTCCGCACCAGCTTGTGGTTTCCCTTGCCGCCGGCATCCGTCTTGCTAAGATGGAATCGCTCGTGCCGGACGGTATTCCTTTTGTCCGCACGATGCCGAATACGCCCTGCCTTGTCGGCTGCGGTGCGACGGCCCTCTGCCGGGGGACGTCGGCGACTGAAGAGCATCTGGCGCTGGCCCAGAGCTTATTTGCGTCGGTCGGCCTGTCCGTCGAAGTCCCCGAGCGGCTTTTAGACGCTGTCACTGGCCTTTCGGGTTCTGGTCCGGCCTATGTGTATCTCATAATCGAAGCCCTCGCTGATGGCGGCGTTAAAGAGGGCTTGACCCGCGACACTGCCCGCCTGCTGGCTGCCCAGACAGTGATGGGCGCGGCCCAGATGGTGCTGGCGTCCGACCAGCACCCCGCTCAGCTCAAAGACAATGTTACCACCCCCGGCGGCACCACTATCGCCGCCTTGCACGTTCTGGAACGCGCCGGCATCCGCACCGCCCTCATAGACGCCGTCCAGGCCGCCGCCGACCGCTCCCGCGAACTGTCTTAGCTATCCCCAATCACAGCCTAAAATAAATTGGAACGCCACGCTTAGAATAGGTGTTTGAGTGGTATGATATGACCAGGATAACGAACTGGTCATTCGTTTAGCGAATTAAGGATTTCCAAGATGACACGGCACGGAGATGTGCGGCAGAAAATACTCGATGCCGCCGAGCAGCGGCTCTGGCACTATGGCTTCAAGAAGACAACCATTGATGAGATTGCCTCTGATGCCGGGGTCGGCAAGGGCACGGTCTATCTCTACTTTGACGGCAAAGAAGAGATTGGTCTGGCGATTGTTTCTGAATACAAGCGCCGCAACTTAGAGCAGATTGAGCTGATTGCAAACGACTTAGAAAAGTCGCCGGTGGAAAAGCTGACCCAAATGCTGCAATACCCGGTGCTGCATACGAATCAAAGCTGCCGTCAGTCGCCGGCGATGCAGGAAATGATTGTCGCGATCAAGCCCCATATTCGGCATCATATCCAGCCACTCATGGAACGGGAATACGAGATCATCGCCGGCGTCCTGGAAGAAGGCAACCAAGTCGGCGTTTTTGATGTCCTGGACACACTAGCGGTCGCGCGGACACTGAAAATTATGACGCTTGGGCTGATGCCACCCTATCCGTGCGTAACGGAACCCGACGAGATAGAAAAAGAGATTGCAGCGATTGTCGCCCTTACAGTACGAGGACTCCGCAAAATATGAGAGCTAACAAACTGAAACTCCTCGCGTTCGGGGCTGTTGTCAGCCTCGGGGCGCATCCGGCCTTTGCCGCCGACGCTCTCTTGCCCGGTCCGATTTGGATTGCTCAAGCGGCAGGCGGCAGCATGGGAACTGGGGCAGGAACTACAAACGGGGCAGGAACTACAAATGGCAACGGCGCTAACTCTGATAGCACGAACAGCAATGGCACGAACAGTCTCAGCACAGGGAACGGAGGCACCGGGGTTAGCGGCAGTGGTGCGAACGGCCGAAGTGGTTTAGGCACAGGGGCAAATGGTTCAAGCCAGAGCGCCATCGGTAATTCCGGGGCGCAGGGCAGTCTGCCGCTTTCCGGCGCCGGTATCGCGCCGCGTATTTACACGCTTGCACAGACAATCGAGGCGGGCCTCCAAAGCAGTGCGGACATTCAGACGGCGACCCGCAATGTCCAGATTGACGCGAAACGGGCCGACGAAGCCGCCGCCGCCGGACGTCCGAGCCTAAATGCCAGCGGCCAGGCGACACGCTTTGACCAGAAAACGGTGATCGCGCTCGGCAGCGGCCCAGCCATTCAAGTCACTGGAACCCACGTCGAGATTTTGCAGATTAACCTGATGGAGCGGCTTGACCTGACCGGCCAGATCCGGGCCGCAACTGACCAGGCTCGTCTGCAAAGTTTGGCAGACACATTTATCTTGTCCCAGGTCCGCAATTCCCGAATCTTGCGGGCGCAGACGATTTACTTTAATACGCTCCGTGCCCAGCATCAAGGGGATGTCGCGAAGGCCGCGCTGACGAATGCACAACAGCAGCTCACCGATGCGACCAACCTCAACATCGCCGGCGTTGGTCAGCGGATTGACGTGCTTCGCGCCCAGACTCAGGTTGCCACGGCGGACCAGGATGTTGCGACGGCAGAAAACAATTACGGGGTTGCGCTCAATAACTTCAACGACTTCGTCGGACGCCCGCTCAGTGCATCAGTGCGTTTGCAGGACACGCCCGGTGCAGCCGTTGCTCAGCCTGTCACGGACTTCTCACAAGTGGGTGCGCCCGACCCGAAGCTCGCCCAGTCGCTGCCAAATGCACTGGCGGAAGTCGCGGCGATTAACATCAACGATGCGCTCAAGACCGCAAATCAGCAGCGCCCGGAGATTTTGCAGGGCCAGGTCAATCTTCGCGTTTCGCAAGTCGGCACGACACTGGCACGAGCAGGCTTGCAGCCGACATTTAGCCTAGCTGCCGCCGGGAATTACTACCCTGACACAAACTTCCAGTTCCCGCGAAAGCGAACGGCCCAGATTACGGCAAATTTAAATATCCCCTTGTATGACGGCGGCGCGACCCGCGACCGGATCCAAGCCTCGCGGCTTTTGACGCAGAATGCGCAAACAAGCCTTGAGTCAACGCGCTCCGATGTTGCTTTGGACGTTCGGCAGTCCTATTTGAACCTAGCCACGGCGGCACGGCAGATCGGGGCGGCGAATGCGGCCCTGCAGTCAGCGATTGCGGCCCGGCAATTGGCCCAAATCCGTTACCAGGGCCAAGTTGGTCTTTATCTGGAAGTTACTGATGCTCAAGCCGCTTTAGTTCAAGCGGAAAACAACCAAGTAGACGCGATTTACAATTATCTAGTCGCCCGCGCTCAGTTTCAAAACGCCATTGGCGCACCACAGGCACGTTAGCAAAATCGGACAGTTGAGAGAAGTAGGAAGGCACACAGATGGCAGACGATTTCCAGCAGCAAACGCAAGGCCAGTCCCAGAACAGCAAGCCGGACGGTGTCAACGGCACCAACGGTCACCGGGCTGCCCAGTACCCCGCTTCCAGCAACGGCAGCGGGGTTGAAGTAAGCCACGAAGGCAGCAAGTACGCGGAAAAGAAAGAAGAGCCGAAGAAAGACGACGACGCAAAAGGCGGCGGCGATCAGAACACCAGCGATGGCGGCAAAACGCCGGCCAGCCCGCTACGAAAGCCGATCACAGCAGGCGTCATTGCCGCTGTAGTGATTGCCGCGCTCATTTACGGGTTCTCGTACTACAACTACTCTCAGAACCATACCTCGACCGATGATGCGCAGATCACCGGCAACCTTGTCAATGTCAGCCCGATTATCAGTGGAACCCTGAATTCGCTCACAGTTGACCAGGGCAGCGTCGTGACAAAGGGCCAGCTTATCGGACGCCTTGAAGATAGCGGTCCGAAGGCGTCGGTCGCGCAGGCGTCGGCTGCCTACCAGTCGGCGTTAAGCCAGCTGCCGCAGGCCGAACAAAATTTGGCCTACCAGCAGCAGGCGACCGCCGCGAACATCCAAAAAGCGCAGGCGGAGCTTACCGCCCAGCAGGCCAAGACCGCCGGGGCGCAGCAGCAGGTAACGTTAAGCCGCAACCAGGTCGCAAATCAGGTCGCGCAGGCTGAGAGCCAGGTTGCCCAAGCACAGGCGCAGGCCGCCCAGTACGCCGCCCAAGTGCAGACGGCGCGTTCGGCGGTCGCGACGCAGCTTCAGAACGTCCAGACAGCAAAGCGGGCCGCTGAGGCCGCCGACGCCCAGATTCGCGGCACTCAGGCGACCTACGAAAAGAACCGGACCGACGAGGGCCGCTACGCGAAGCTTGTTGTCCAGGCAGCCGTGACCCCTCAGCAGTACGATTCAGTGCGCTCGGCGACGATCAACAGCGCCTCCCAGCTTGATGCCGTCCGCTCCCAGGCCGCCCAGGCCCATTCGGCTGTCGAAAGCAGTCGGGCCACCGTCGCGCAGGCCCAAGCCCAGTTGACTGCCGCTCGACGGGCCTACGACGCGGCCCGCCAGAATGTCGAAGTCGCTCGCGCTGGCCTCGGGATAGCACAGGCGAACTTCAGCCAGATCGGAATCAACCAGTCGAACGTGCTGAACAACTTAGGCCAGAACCAGAGCGCCCAAGCAGACCTTGCGACGGCACGGGCCGGCAACACGCAGGTCGCTGTCCGGCGGGCCGAGATCGCGACGTTCCAGGCGAATGCAAACTCCGCGCTGGCACAGCTTAACAACGCTAAAATTACTGAAAGCGACACGTACCTCTATGCGCCGAATGATGGCACCGTGGTGAGAAAAGCTGCAAATATCGGCGACTCGCTTTCGCCGGGCCAGACCGTTGTCACGCTGACGCAGGGCCAGTATGTGTATGTGACGGCAAACTTCAAAGAAACCCAAATCCGCGATGTCAAACCGGGCGAGTCGGCGGAAATCGAAGTAGACGCTTATCCTGGCCTTATTTTTCATGGCTCGGTTGCTTCTATCAGCGAAGCAACCGGTGCGACCCAGGCCCTGCTGCCGCCGGACAATGCGACAGGCAACTTCACGAAAGTTGTTCAGCGCATTCCGGTTCGGATCGAGCTGCGTCCGGCAAAGTCCGGCGAGGACAAAAAGTTTGCCACCGCAGATGACATCAAGAGACTTCATCAGGGAAGCTCAGTCACAGTGACGATTGATATAAGCACCGGGCAGCGTCGAAATTAAGAGAGAATTGGGACCGTTTCATGGCAACACAGGTTTTGGATCGTCGAGGCCGTCAGCCACTGCCGCAGTCAGGAGGCAGCGGGGGCGGCAGCAATTCCGGGGGCGGGGCGGGCGCAGCGGCAGCAGCGGCAGCAGAAGAGTTAAACCCTTCCCGCTGGATTATTCTTGTCGGCCTGATTACGGCGGCGATTATGGAAGTGCTGGACACGACCATTATCAATGTCGCTCTGCCGCAAATGGCCGGCAACTTAAACGCCACCACCGACGAAATTGCCTGGGTGTCCACCGGCTATATTCTATCCAATGTCATTGTCCTGCCGATGACTGCCTGGCTTGGGCAGCGGTTTGGGCGCAAACGGTATCTCGTCTTTTCGATTGGCCTGTTTATTGTCGCGTCGTTCTTCTGCGGAACATCCAAAACGCTCATTGAGCTGGTCTTCTGGCGCATCTTGCAGGGTGCGGGCGGGGCTGCATTGCTGTCTACGGCACAGGCGACGCTCCGGCAGATCTTCCCGCGAAAGCAGCAGGGAATAGTCCAAACGATTTTTATTCTCGGTATTGTCGCGGCTCCGACGCTTGGGCCGCTTGCGGGCGGCTATATTACCGACAATTATAACTGGCCCTGGGTCTTTTACGTCAATATCCCGATTGGCCTGGTCTCGGCGTTTCTGGTCGGCAATTATCTGAAGGACCCGCCTAATAGTCAGAAGGCCGGTCCGATTGATATTGCCGGAATTGCGCTGCTGACGGTTGGCCTCGGCTCTTTGCAGTATGTTCTCGAAGAAGGCCGGCGCGACGACTGGTTCAACAGTCCTTCGATTACCTACCTTGCGATCCTTGCCGTCGTCAGCCTGTCCGCGATGCTGTGTTGGGAGCTGTCGCCGCGCAACAAAGCCCCGGTTGTGGACTTCCACGTCCTCAAAAACCGGGACTTAGCAGCCGGGCTGGTACTATTCTTGACACTCGGCTTCGGCCTGTACGGCGGGCTATTTATCTTCCCATTGTTCACTCAAACCGTGCTGAACTTTTCACCGACGGCTACTGGTTTAGTGCTGCTGCCAGGCGGCCTGGCAACAGCGGTCGCCGCGATGATTTGCGGGCGGATCACCAGTCTGCCGAAGCCGCCGGTGGACATTCGGTTTCTGATACTTGTCGGCATGGGAATTTTTACTGTCTCGATGTGGATGCTCGGCCATTTGACGACCGCCTCAGGTGAGCCGGATACACGTCTGGCGTTAATTATTCGCGGCTTCGGTCTCGGTTTTTTGTTCACCCCGATTAACTTTGTCGTGTTCGCGTCGCTGAAAGGCCCAGAAACCCAGCAGGCGTCGGGGCTGATTAACCTTGCGCGTCAGCTTGGCGGCTCATTTGGGATTGCGGTGCTGAACACATATGTCTATAATATGCAGGCGTACCACCGGGCAAACTTAGTTGCCAACTTGTATTCAGGCAATCAAATCTATGTTGAGAGACTAGCGGGTACGGCTGGGAGTCTACTCTCTCATGGCAGCAGTTTAGTGACAGCGAAGATGCAAGCTGTGGTTGTAGCCGACCATAACCTGATGCTGCAAGCGGCAACAATGGCCTACAACGATGCGTTTTTGCTGCTTGGTCTGACATTCCTCTTTTCGGTTCCCGCTGTATTCCTGTTGAGGAAAGCCAAGAAAGCCCCGGCAGGCGGTGGAGGCGGGCATTAGTGCGGACCTCTGCAGCCTTTCGCGGTTTAGGGTGTCCTACAACTTGCTGGGACTATTCGAGGCCCGTAACTTTTGCCTCTGCACTTGCGTATCAGATAGTAAATAAAGTTTTCTAAAGGACACTCCATGCCATCTCGTCCACTTCTGCTCGGCGCGTTCGCCGCCGCTGTTGTTCTTGTTCCCCTGACCGCTAACGCCGCGGCTGTTCCCGTATCGGCATTTGATGTGTCATCTGCCACACTGCTGAAGTCTGCGCCGACGGCTGCCGCGTTCCCGGACGCCTCAGCGATGACGCTGCGCGATGAAAGCGTCGTCACGCTGAACGCTGACGGGACCTCGACCGACGTGACGCATGAGACGTTCAAGATCTTCAATCAAAGGGCGCACGATAAAGCGGAGATTTCGATCCCGTTCAATGCCGTCACCGAGAAGATCACGAATGTCCATGCCCGGACAATCAAGCCGAATGGGACCGTACTGACGGCGGCAGGCGGAGACATTCACACGAGCGCCCCCTACTCCGCGTTTGCGATGTACGACGACGCTAAAGTCACCGGGATTTCAATGCCGGGAGTGGAAGACGGCGCGATTATTGACTATGTCTACACGCGCACGACGACGAAATCTTTTCTGCCGAACCAATACAGCGAAACGTGGACGTTTCGGGACGGCGTTGACCCGGTCAAAGTCAGTAAAATGACACTGACCGCCCCGGCGACGATGAAGATCAGCACACTGCCCCGGAACACGTCGGGAATGACTACGACCGAAACGCCGTCGGCGGACGGCACTCGCAAGACGTATGTGTGGAAGATGGCGAACATCGGCACGATTGTTCCCGAGCCGGCCATGCCGCCGAGCTACACGTTTATTCCCTCGGTCGAAATCTCGACGATCCCGTCGTGGCAGACCATCGCACACTGGTACCAGGGACTAGCTTCGACCCGAATGGTCGTCTCTCCCGAGATCAAAGACGAAGTGAAAACGCTGACGGCGGGCAAGACCTCGGACACCGAGAAAGCACGGGCCATCTACTACTGGGTCGAGGGCCAGACCCGCTATGTGGCTTTGGAGCTTGGGCTGTCGGCGTTCCAGCCCCACCCTGCCGCCGATGTCTGCCGCAACCGCTACGGCGACTGCAAAGACATGGCAACACTGCTTTTGACCATGCTGCATGAAGCGGGAATCAAATCAGCCTGGCCGGTGCTGCTCGGTGCAGACAGCCAGATGCCAGTCGAAAGCTATCTTGCCGCGCCGTCGTTCTTCAACCACGCGATTGTCCGTGCGGACATTGACGGCAAGCCATACTGGTTCGATTCGACTGCCGCCATGTGCCCATTCGGTCAGATTCCCGGCGGCGACCGGGGCGTTCACGCGTTTGTCATCCGTGACGGCATTGGGGCCTTCGAGATAATCCCGGTGGGAGCGCCCGAAGAAAACTGCGAGACGACTACTACCAAAGTAGACCTTCATGCCGACGGTTCGGCAGAGTGTTCGACGCAAGTAGAGTTGAGCGGCGACAACGGACTCGGAGCACGGCTGTCGTTTCGGGGCCTGCAAACGGCCCAGCTTCGGCCCGGCTTTCAGAGCATGGTCAGCGGGTTCAGCCCGAATGCATCTTTGCTCGATTATTCGCTGTCGCCACTCGCCGATCGGGACAAGCCTGTCGAGATGGGTTTGATTTACCATGCGCCCCTATGGGCGACACGCACCGGCCATCTCTTAATCATTGATGGTAAAGATATGACGAGCGCCCCGTATGACCGGGCTTCGCGGGTCTATCCAATCTCCGAAAGCCGAACCGCCAAGGCTGTTCAGGATTTAGTTGTCACGCTGCCGGCAGGATACACACTGGAGGACAAGCCCGATGCGCTGCATGAGAAGATGCCTCTCAGCGACTACGACCAAACAGTAATGCTCTCCGGCAATACGCTGACGGTTCATCTGGTTGTCACGACCCATCCCGGCATCATCATGCCCGCCGATTATGCCACGGCAAAGGCACAGTTCGCACGTGTTGTAGCCCTTCGTAAGCAGCCGATTGTGCTGCATCTGGCAGACGCGAAGTAACCCGTCCCGTCTCGTTCCTCGCCGCCCCTCCCCTCTTGGGGCGTCGTGCCTCAGAAATGGGAAGGTGGAGAGATTCAGAAAAGGCGGCAAATAGGGGAGGGGCGGCGAGGAACGAGACGGGGTGGATTCATAACACTTCATCCCCGTTTTCCCCGGTTCGAATACGCCGGGCTTCCGCCATTGGCAGGACGAAGATCTTGCCGTCGCCTTCTTCACCGGTACGGGCCTGTTCCAAAATGATTTGAATGGTTTCGTCAGCGTCACTGTCGCGAACAATCAGTTCCAGCTTGACTTTAGGCGGCAGGCGCATGACATACGCCTCGCCCCGAAAAAAGTCTTGGCGCTGCCCGCCGGCCCGCCCGCAGCCCCGGACATCGCTCAGGGTTAAACCGCTGATGCCGGCTTCTGCCAGGGCGGTTTTGACCGCTTCCAGCCGCAAAGGCCGGATAATCGCCTCGATTTTCTTCAACTCTTTTCCCCCTGCCCTCTTTCTGCCTGCCATCGGGTAGAATGAAAACAAATCACCCTGGCCACGCCGCTGTTTGGAGTGTTTCTTGCACTTTAGACACGAAAGGAAACTTCCCTTATGCATCGCAAGACCCGATGCCTTTCCCTACTTTGCCGCCCCGCGCTTTTTGCTGGCGCCGGCCTTCTTCTCGCTTCTCCGCTCGCTTTTGCCCAGACACCGGATGTGCCTGACGCCAATTCACCGACCGTGAATAACCGCCTTGTCGTAAAAATGCGGCTCGGCGACGGGCGCGAAACCTGGCACCCATCCCGCAAGCAGATCGGGGTCCAATATGCTGCCGGCGGCTCGGACTCAAGTGGTCCCGGCAGCTTCAAGTTTACAGTCAATCGCGCGACACTGCGCGGATACTTGAACAGCATTGCGCCGTATATCCGGCGCGGCTCAAAGATCGCCAAAGTCGTGGTCGGCAATATTGGCGGCGATCAAGGCACGGGTCAGGTGCCGGCCCACGTCATCCCCGGCTACGACGGCGCGATCTTAGATACTAATGCAGCGGTAGACGTGATCCAGAAAGCCGTCGAAAGTAATCCAGGCACGGTGCATATTATCCTGCCCATCAAGACCAAAGAAGGCCACCCGTCGGCGACCGACTTAAAAGGCATCAATGCCCGTATCGGCTACTTTGTGACTCGCTTCAATCCCGGCGACGAAGGCCGAACACAGACGGTGCGGCTGGCAATTAAAATCATTGACGGCACGATGGTGCCGCCCGGCGGCGTGTTCTCCGTCAATAGTATCGTTGGCGAGCGGACGGCAGCGCGGGGCTTTGGCACCGGGCATGTGTTTGTTGACGGCAAAATGGAAGTCCAGCAGGGCGGCGGCATGTGCCAGGTGGCGACAACGCTGTTCAATGCGGCAATGCTGGCGGATTTGAAGATTGTCGAGCGGAAGCAGCATGTCCGCACGATTCCCTATGCCGATCCGGGCCGGGACGCGACCGTTTACTTCGGCCAGAAAGACTTTAAGTTCCAGAACAACACATCTGCACCCGTGTATGTCTCGTACAAGACTAATCGAAGTCACGCAATCGTCTCGTTGTTCGGAGCGGCGACGCCAGGTTTGAAAGTGAAGCTGGTAAACCATTACCGGCGCCTTGGCGAGCGGCACTACACGGCGAGTTTTTACCGGGTCGTCTACCAGCCGAACGGGACGGTTCGCAAAGACCCGCCGTTCAACAGCAACTACAAGTGGACTCCGGCACTGGACTTCAGTCGGTAGATGAGGAAACACCAAAATCCGAGGAGCGATTAATCGTTCTTCGGCTTTTTTGTCTTTCGGCTGCTTTTTCGGGCGGAGAGGTGAAACTTAAGCATTTGCTGGTACATCCGCAGGCGGGATGCCGCGCCTTTTGCCCAGCCGAGCTTTTCTTCCTTCATCGGGTGGGTGACGCCGCGCAGGGTAACGTCACGCCGCACCAGGCCTTGTTTATAGACGTAGTCATTGATGGCAAGCTCGATGCCGTAGCCGACGGATTCTAAGTTCGGGATTTGCAGGAAAACGTCTCGGCGGATGGCCCGCTGGCCGGTAATCGCTGGGGCAAAAAACTGGGCCATGTCTGTCCAAAGGCGTCCGCCGCGAAAGATGCCCATGGTCATGGCGGCGTCGCCGGCATGGATTGGAGCCAGTAAATCGGTGACATGGCGAGGTTTCAGGCCGACTAAATCAGCGTCGAAGAACAGCAGAATGTCGGAATCGGCGTGGAGAGCGCCGGCCCGCATTGCGCCGCCCTTGCCCCGGTTTGCCAGCAGGGTCAAGACTTCGACGCCGGGAACCGCTGAAGCAGCGGCCGCGGTTCCGTCGGTCGAGCCGTCATTGACGACAATGATGGTCTTGACAGCTCCGGCGGTGGACACGGCGGCCAAGACTGCCGCGATCCGGTGTTCCTCGTTAAAGGCCGGGATGATGGCCGCGACCGTCATCAACGGCTTCGGGCTATGCGATGATACCGGCGAGTGGCCCTGAAGCCAGGACAAACCGGCTGAGTTGATGGCTGGGGGCCGGCTCACTGAGTGGTTCCCATTGGACGTGTATCTATTGGTTGGGATGCTTCCGCCGGACGCTCAGTGGCTGTGGGGATCGGCTTGGCTGCGGGAACTGGCGTTGCTTCAAGAACCGGCTTTGCAGACGGTGCGGGGATGGTCGCAGGAATACCTGTGGACAGCACCAGCAGATGATAGTCTAGGTCGTGTTCCTTTGCCGCGATCTTGTCGCCATTCGGGTCATAGGCTTCCGAGACATAGGTGCCTCGGTCCGCGCGCAGCTCGCGCATCTGCTCCTGGACCCGGAGGATTCGGTTTTCGTTGATCGGATGGTCTAGCGCATAGCTCGGCCTGCCGTTGTGACCGTCTTCCATCTTCTCGAATGTCTGAAACGTGCGGATCATGCCGGTTGGGTCGTAGCCAGCATTATAAGCGTAGCGCTCCCCCCAGCGGTCGGCCTCGAACTCAGCGGAACGGCTGTAGTGAAGCTGGTCCAGCTCAAAAAAAGCCCCACCGATTTGGCCGACCGCATTGCTGCGGCTCAGAACCGTCAGCAGGTCAACCAGAAAGCCTTTGTTCTCGGAGTCGGAAATGGATTTCGCAACGTGGCGGCGGGTGACATGCGCCGATTCGTGGCCGATGATGCAGGCCAGTGCATCGTCGTCAGGGCCGATCTTATCAAGCAGTCCCCGATAGATGTAAACGTAGCCGCCTGGGATCGAGAACGCGTTGATTTCCGGACTGTCAATCACGCGGACCCGGAACGAAACGTTCGGCGCTTCTTTTTGAGCCTGAGCGAAGATCGGGGCGGCGATGTCAAGGACACGGCGGTTCGTTTTGCCGTCCATGACAAACCGGGCCTCCGAGTCGATCTGAGAAGCATAATCGCGCCCAAGCGCGTTTTCCTGCTCCGAGTTCATTACATTATTGTGGATCTGTCCGCTCTGGCAGCCCGCGCTGATAACGGCAAGGCCAACAGCCGCACTGATGAGAAGGCCTCTTTTAAGTTGGTGATTAAAGCTTGACATAAGACAATACTTTCTTACTCGTGGACCGCAGGGCCGCGGTCCGATTCAACATTTCTTGCTTGTAATGGTTCCATTGGCTTGGTAAAGCCGACAACCCAAAATGCTCGGACGGTTGCGTCTCGATCGCGGTGACTTGCCGAGGCAGTGCGGCTTGCGCTTGCAGGGCCGTCACCTGCGCTTGAAGCGTCTGCGTCTGCTGCCAGTTGTAAACAGAGGCGGCAATTAGGACCACCATCAAAATACGGGTTAGAAATCTTCGGATCACGCTTTTCTCCGAGTCAAGCCTTCCTCCGCATCCAGGCTTTACCGCGCCGCTCGATCTGCGCTTCGAGTACTTGCGACTGCCGGGCCAGACCGGCAAAGACGATTCCAGGGCGGGTGACGATCCGGCGCATATTCGAGTGCGAACGCCCTGTCCATTTTGCCTTGTACGGCTCGTCGCCGCGCAGAAAGTCAAACACTTCGCGCCCCTCGCCGATAGCTGCCAGCA
>JAYVVR010000037.1:0-2253 GCA_043786835.1 Armatimonadota bacterium
GACCCAGCCGTGCCGGGGGCTGAAAAGCGGGGGGTGCTGTCGCCAATTGTGGAGCGGGTGATCTGCTGCAAGGGAGGGGCCGATGTTGTCTTTGCTCCAGGCTTGTTTGGTGATTCCTGGAGCAAAGACAACGTGTGGAGCAAGGATGGCATCGGCGAAGACGGCAGCCCCAGCGGCGGGGAGAGTGCGCGTCAAACTTATCAGACCACCTGCATCGGCATCAGGACGCACAGATAGTCAGCGGTGTCGGTGGGGCGGATGACGCCGGGACGGAGCGGCTCGGTTAGCTCGATGTGCAGGCCCTCGGTGTCAAGCACGTTCAAAACATCCGCCAGATACTTCGCGTTGAAAGCGATTTCGACCGGGGTATCGTCGCCGGTGCGGGCGACTTCGACTTCTTCGTACGCATTGCCGACACTGCCGCTCTCTGCCGTGATAGTCAGCTTGTCGCCATCTTCGGTCGTTCTGAGAACAACGCGGCTGGCGGAGTCGCGGGCGACAATCGAGGCCCGCTTGACGGCGGCGGCGAGCGGTGCACGCTCGACGGTCAGCGTTTTGGTGGACTGGGCCGGGATGACCCGCTCGTAGTTCGGGAACTGGCCGTCAATCAGCCGCGAAATCAGCGTGGTTTTGCTGCCGTTCGCATCGTCTACCTGGAACTGGATCTGGTTCCCCGAAAGCGTCACAACCACTTCCCCCTCTTCGTTGCCGACTATCCGCAAAAGCTCGTTCATCGCCCGCGACGGTACAATCGCGCTGGCACTGCCGGAGCCTTCTTTGACGGGGCAGTCCCGAACTGCCAGCCGGTGCGTATCGGTCGCGACCAGCCTCAAACTGTCGCCCTGAAAGACAACTAAAACGCCGGTCAAAATCGCGCGGGTCTCGTCGGTGGAGGTCGCGAAAATCGTCTGTTTGATGGCGTCTTTGAGCGTTACCCGATCTATCACAAAGCGCGAGTCTTCTTTCACCTGCGGCAGCAGCGGGAACTCATCGGCACTCAAACCGAGCAGTTTATAGTTTGCTTTCAGGCAGCGCAAATGCAGCGTATTAGTCTCATCTTCCACCGTGACCGACACGTCGGCGTCGGGCATCGCGGCGAGCAGTTCGGTGAAGTTCCGGGCCGGGGCAGTCGCCGCGCCGTCTTCGGTAATGCCGACGCCCGGCAGCGTATGCTCCATCCACATCTCTAAGTCGGTTGCCATCATCGAGACTTTGCCGTCTTTTGCAGCGATCCGTACATGGGTCAAAATCGGCAGCGATGAGCGGGTTGCAACCGCTTTGCCGACCGTCTGAATGCCCTCGAACAGCTCTTTGCGTGGGGCGGTCGCCCGGAGCAGTCCGGGAATAATCGTTTTCGTTGCCATTGGTTTGTTTCCTTAAAAAAGATACGGGAAACGAGGAAGTAAACTTCACTCGCTGGTTAATGTCGTCCTTCGGACGAAAGAGTGGCGACTGTTTGTGTTTCCTGTGCCGCCGCGTGTTCGCGCAGCAGGCGGTCTAAAGTGCGCTCGGCGAACCAGGCGTCAGGCCGCTCGGTCGGCATGCCCTTTAAACGCGTGACGGCCGCCTGCAATGCGTGTGTCTCAGCAGCAGCGTCTGGGTTTGCTGCCAGATAAGCCTCGACGCTTGCCCGGAGTGCTTCCGGCAGTGCGTTATCTATGTAAAGATCTAAAAGCTCTTTGCGCTCGGCTTCGGTCATTCGCTATCCTTTCTGAGAAATTGCCCGATTTCGATCCGGGATGTCGGCAAACCATACTGCCAGTCTAGGGAACCGACCGAGTTCGTTTCCCATTTTTGATCGCTGTCCCAGGCCGCGTCGGCAGCAAGCAAAGCATTCAGTGCGCTTCTCTGCAGGGGTGTCAGCATCTCCAGGGTGATAGTTTTGCCTCGGTACGTCTCGAACGCCGTGTCAAGCAAAAAATCAACCAGCGGATCGATCGGCTCTTCTATCCTGCCAAGCAGCTCAATAAACGCCGCTGCGGCTCTCTCTTGGCCCATCAGTCTAATGGCTTCATAGAGCGAAACGCCGGGGTCAGCGTCAATGTCCCAAAGCGAGAAGACAAACGCCTCTGGAAAGTTTTGCGGGTCTGCCAGCATGTCCAACAAAACTCCGACTGTGCTTTGCTCGGCCTTGTCTTTGTCCTGCCAAATGAGACCGAGTGCAGCAGCCAGCCGCTGAGGATCGCTCGGAGGAAGGGAAAGCGCTTCCTCCCAAACGCGGCGCATGGATGGACCTGGTGCGAACAATGCGCC
>JAYVVR010000038.1:0-6529 GCA_043786835.1 Armatimonadota bacterium
GCCGGCGCGGGTCTGGCGGGTGGCGGCGGCACAAGCCGGGCAGGAAGAAGTAGTCATGCCAACATTTTCGGCAACTCCTGCGCGAAACTAGACACTCCCCCCAACAAACCTGGTTGACAAACCTCGCGGCGCGCGGCTATAATCGGCTACCGTAACTCTCTTATTTTCTTAGAGACTGTGTAGAAACGATTTCACCATCCCCCCAGTTTACCGTCCCCCCAGCCCCCAATAATGGGGGAGCAAGATAGGAATCAAAAAGTCTCGCGTCCGTAGTCCGGTTCCCCCATTATTGGGGGCTAGGAGGTCTGCTCGGCTTTCTCTATAGTTTCTTAGGAACAAATTAATATGGCATATAAGATACTCGTCGTTGATGACGAGCCGACTATCGTGCGGCTGATGGAATTTATTCTCGCCCGGCAAGGGCATGAAATGATCGTTGCCGTAAACGGCGAAGAAGCGCTGGAAAAGATTCAGTCCCAGCACCCGGATTTGGTGCTGCTCGACATTATGATGCCACGCATTGACGGCTACGAAGTCGCCCAGCGACTCCGGGCCGACCCGGCGACCGCAGCGCTGCCGATTATCATGCTGTCGGCAAAAGCGCAGGACGAAGACATCCGCAAAGGTGTTGAAGTCGGTGTGGACGAGTATGTCACAAAGCCGTTTACGCCGGATCATCTCGTTCAAGTGGTCACTAAATATTTGGACCGGCTCCAGAAAACAAGCTAGGACAAAGAATGCAGGGGATCGCCCCCAGTGCCGCAGCGCTGCCGCTGATCATTAAAAATGTCTACTTTTCCGACTCGCCCGGTCAGCCCTGGGCACTGATAGACTCCGGCACTCCCGGCATGGCCCCGCGAATTAAGGCCGCTGCCGTCGAGCGCTACGGAACCGGCTCCCGGCCCGAAGCCATTCTCCTGACCCACGGCCACACCGATCACGCCGGCTCGGCAGCAGCGCTTGCGGAGCTATGGAACACCCCTATTTATGCACACCTGCTGGAACTGCCGTATATCACAGGCCGTTCCCCATACCCGCCGAAGGACCCGACAGTCGGCGGCGCGATGGCCCTGATATCCCGGCTGTTCCCGATGAATATGATAAATCTCAGCGGCCTCGTTCAGCCGCTGCCAGACGACGGGGTTGTGCCGGGCCTGCCGGACTGGCAGTGGCTAGGCACGCCAGGCCACTCGCCGGGCCATGTCTCGTTTTCGGTCCCGAGCAGTCGGTCCTACTGGCAGGCGACGCATCTACAACTGTCAGTCTCGACTCGCTCGCTGATATTATCACAAAGCGCCAGCAGCTTTCCGTGCCGCCGTCCCCCTTTACCTGCGACTGGCGGGCCGCCGGGGAGTCGGTGGCACTGCTCACTGCTCTGAACCCGCTTGTGGTCGGCTGCGGTCACGGCAGGCCGATGGCGGGCGCGGAGATGCCATCCGAATTGCACGGTTTTTCGGCAAAGTTCGCGCCGCCGGCACATGGCCGCTACGTCCGCCGTCCGGCCCAGACCGATCTCAATGGCATCGTGTTCCTGCCGCCCCCCGCGCCTGATCTGTTCCCGGCCCAGGCGGCCGCTCTTGTCACCCTTCTCGCTGGAGGCCATGCGCCGTCACGGAGATAAGGCCCAGCCCTAAAACTCCACTCCTGCGCCCTTGACCACTTCCCCCAGTCGGTACGCCACTTCGCCGGACGCTCGTACATGCGCCAATATCTCCTCCACGTCTGCCGGGGCGACAATCAATATAAACCCGATACCCATGTTGAAAACCCGGAACATTTCAGCTTCTGACACGCTTCCTGCCGACTGAATAAGCCGGAACAGCGGGGGAACTTCCCAGGCCGCCCGGTCAACCTGCACGCCGACCCCTGCCGGCAGAACACGCGGGATATTGTCCACAAACCCGCCGCCGGTGAGGTGGGCCATGGCTTTGATTGGGGCAGGAAACAGTGCCAGCAGGGGCAGAACGGACGCGGCATAACACCGATGCGGCCAGAGCAGGGCGTCGGCAAGAGGGACGTCGTTAAGTTCAGGAACGGGCGTCTCCAAACTCATCCCGGCGTCTACCAAAAGCGCCTGCCGGGCGAGCGAGTAGCCGTTTGTGTGCAGGCCGTCCGACGCCAGGCCGAGAACGATGTCGCCCGGCGTCACGTTTTTGCCGTCTACAATCTTGTCCCGTTCGACAATCCCCACAATGCAGCCCGCAAGATCATACTCGCCGCCGGCATACAGGCCCGGCATTTCCGCCGTTTCCCCGCCAATCAACGCGCACCCGGCTTCCCGGCAGCCGTCGGCCAGGCCGCGCACGACTTCGGCGGCGACCCCCGGCTCCAAACGTCCGGTGCCGAAGTAATCGAGAAAGAACAGCGGTTTTGCGCCTTGAACAAGAATGTCATTGATGCAGTGCGAGACTAAATCGCGGCCAATTGTACCATGCCGTCCGGTCGCAAATGCGATTTTCAGCTTGGTTCCGACCCCGTCAATGGATGACACTAGCACGGGGTCTTTGAGCGGACCGAGGGCGGCGAGGGCGAACATCCCGCCGAAGCTGCCGGTTTCCGTCAGCGCTCCCGGCGTCAGCGTCGCCTTGATAGACGCCTTCATTCGGCTCACGGCGTCAGTCGCCGCATCAATATCCACGCCCGCCCGCGCATACGCGCTGTCGGTGAGGGGTTCAGTCTCAAGATTGGTCATAGAGCTAGTATAGCACGAGGTCATACTTCTTCCATCGGCCGGTCCAGCGGCGGCTGCATACTTTGATGAAGCCCATGCACCTGCACAAATGCAGTGTCTTCTGAAGTTGTCTCATGCACGGTAAACAAAATTCGCCACGGATAACTTTGATGGCCTCTTTGATATCGAAACGCGCGGAGAGATGGTCCAAGCCGAAATTGCTGAAACTCGGCATCCTCGGGTGCGGCAGGACAGTGCATCGGAAGCGTCGCAAGAGAACCCTAAGCTGTCTCAGAGCATTATACCGCGATTGCTTTCGAAAAAGAGAAAGCCGCCCACGACCGGGGATGGTCGCAGGCGGCGTTGGTGGAGAGGAACAAGACCAATCAGAGACTAGTTGCAGCTCGGATGGGGGCCGTTGAAGTCAGTTGCCCAGAGGCAGACATCGCCGACGACCTTCTCGAATCGCAGGGCTTTGGCATGACCATCAGCAAACTGGCAGTTGATCAGTTCGGTATGACGGGATTTGATGTCGCTGATTGCCTGAGCAGTCGAGGGCAGAGTCGTTGCGTAGCTGTACTTAGAGTTGCCAATGTTCTGCCAATAGGACTCGTACTGGTTAGCGTTGCTGCCGGACTGGGCTTTGATAAACGCTGCATCGCTCGTTCCACCCTGCGAACCGTCGTTGGCGTTCTGAAGCAAGCCAGTCGCGTTTGTGACATCTGGGCAGACGCCGTAGTAGGTCGCATCGGTGATCATGATCGTGCTGGACGGGCGCTGCACTTCGGCTAAGGACACGACGTGGGGAGTTCCGCCGGGGCCGTTATAAGCACCGGCAGGGCTAAGCCAAGCGTCGTTGTGGCCGTAGCTGTTCTCGCCGCCGTAACCGGGGCCATCGCAACCTTTGGCGCCACCCGTAGCGCAAACTGTGTTCGTGGGATCGTAACCTGCGAAAGCATTCGGGGCGTCGGGGCACTTAAACACGTCATAGCTCTTGACGTAGGGCATCAATTCGCTAATCCAAAAAGTCTTGTAGACGCTGGATGCTCCTAAATAGGTACCGTTTGGAACAGGGCCACCGTTAGCAGCAAGCAACGGGTTACAGGCAGCAGTTTTCGCGGGATCACAGTTATAGCGATGGGGATAGAAGGACTCATCATTGTCTTGAGTATACTGAGTGGATGCCAAGCCAAGCTGCTTGAGGTTCGAGAGACAGGCGGTGCGGCGGGCGTTCTCGCGGACCTTCTGGAAGACCGGGAACAAAATCGCAGCGAGAATCGCGATAATGGCGATGACGACGAGCAGTTCAATCAAAGTGAAGCCGTGACGCTTCGACGACGGGGTTTGCACGGTGGGGTGCGGCATTTTCTCATTCTCCTGCTAAAAAATATGGCGAGCCATACGATGGGTCTAAAAGCCTGCCCCATTGCAGGTCTTTTTGTATCTTGCAGGCTTATTATACAGCGGAAATGCTAAGGGAATGTTAAGAGAAGATTAAGCTTTTGTTAAGCTTAGATTTATTTTTAGTGTACTTGGAACCCCTCCCGCCTTGCTTCGCTCATTCTTCACTTCGCAGGGGCTTCCCATTCTTTATTGCCCTTCCCTAACAGGGGAGGGAGCGAGGTACGAGCGGGAGGGGTTCTTAACGGAGGGGTTCTTAACGGAGGGGTTCTTAACGGAGGGGTTCTTAACGGAAGGGTTCTTAACGGAAGGGTTCTTAACGGAAGGGTTCTTAACTTCCCGACAACGCCGCCTCCAGCGCCTTGGTGAGCGCCGTGACCGCTTTTCCGCGCGGCAGGGCGGCGTAAGCATCGGGGAAAAGTGGCTTGCCGTAGGTGACAGTGACTTTTTCACGGGAGAAGCGCGGCCAGACGTCGCCATAAGGGACGACTTTGCTGGTGTTCTCAATATGGATGGGGATAATCGGGACGCCCGTGCGGAGGGATAGCAGGGCCGCGCCAGGCTGGACCCGCTGCAGCGTGCCGTCTTCGGACAGCCTGCCCTCGGGAAACACGACGACGGGCTGGCCGGCTTTCAATAAACTCTCGATCCGGCGCAGGGCTGCCCGGTCTGCTGAGTCTCGCTTAATCGGAAACCCCTGAAAGTGGGCGAAGAACCAGCCCAGCACCGGGATCTCAAACAGCTCGCTTTTGCCGATAAACCAGGCCCGGCGCGGCGTAGTCACAAAAATCGCCGGCGGGTCGGCGTCACTGATATGGTTCGGGCAAAACAAAACGCCGCCTGAGGCCGGGACATGAAACTCGCCCGACGACTGAATGCGTCCGAGAACACGCAGCAGCAAGCGCAACAGGGTGAAAACCAGCGGGTAAAGCAGGAAGTAAGTCATAAAAATAAGACGATTAAGGGGCTGGGCCGCAGGAGATGGCATGAAAGCCGGTGCGGTCAATCTCGACATTGGCGAAGCGGGTCTGGCCCATCACATACAATGCCTCGCCGGGAACGGGGTGCGTTAAAGACACGGCGGACAGCGGCAGGGCGGCTTCGAGCAGGGAACCGCGCCAGGCATACGTGCCGCCAGGGACACCCGGCAGCGGGGCGAGACGCCCGGCAGGACCTGCCAAAAGCGACAGAATCTGAGCGGGCGGCTGGGCAGCGTTCGGCGTGATCGGACGCAGGGTAAACGTGTACGCAACCTGCGGGGAAAGCGGCCGGTCCATGTCCATGCGGACATACAAAAAGCGGCTGTCGCGGCAGGCGAACATGCGGACGATATCGGCGCTAGACTGGAATGCCCGCATGACACTGTCGCCGGACGGGTCAAGACCAATCGGCTTCTGGTTGGCCCAGCTTTTCGCGTCGCCGTCCATATGCAGGGTGCCATCGGGAACTTGAACGAGAGCCGGTGCTTGGCTGCCTGTGCCGAGCGTCCCAAACAGCTCGTTCTGGCGGGCGAACGAATATAAGAAGCGGCTGGACATCTCGACCTGGCTTTTGTAGCGCTTGATCGCCGTGTACTTCTTTTGCGTGTCGCGCAAAGTCAATGGAAGCTCGGTCCAGTGAGTATCGAGCGACATCATCGGACCGGGCGGCAGGAGGGCGGCGTTCTCATAAAGCCCTTGCGGGGTCGGCCAGTCGCCCCGATGAACTAAATAATAGTGCAGATGCGCGGTCCTAGCCCAGGGCAGCCCCAAGGCTTGGAGCTGCTCAAAGGCTGTGCGGACAAAGATAGACGCGGCGGCGTGGTCGGGGTGGTCATCACTGGGGTGGGTCACATAAATATCGGTCGGCTGCTCGGCGATCATCTGCTGCTTGATGTCGTTTAAGAGAGCTGCGCCGCAGTAAGGGGCATTCGGCGTCGCGGCATCGGAATAGGGAGAATGGTCGGCCAGCGTGTAAGCCGACGCAGTCGGGCTGGCCGCGGCCCAGTGGCTTATCCACATCGGCATGAGGCCCCGGTCGGGATAGCCTAAAAAGTGGACTGAGGCGGCAGGAATGCCAAGAACGCCGAGTGCGGTCCGGGCCTCGGTCTGGCGCAGGTAGCCGTAGCGGACAAAGTCCTTCGGCGAAACCGTTAGCTCGTGGAATTCCTGGGCCGCACTAATCCGAAACCCGTCGCCGTTGGTCAAAATAACGACCCGAACATCGTCGCCCTGCAGCCGGGCCTGACGCATCAGGCCCGCCGCGCCGAGTGTTTCGTCGTCCGGGTGCGGCGCGAACACCAGCAGGCGCTGACCGGGCAGAGGCGTTGGGGCGAGGTCAAGGTGTTTTTCGGCCTGGTTGGACGCGTAAATTTTGTAGGCGGTGAAGAAGCAGAACAGGCCCGCGCCGGCGAGGGGCAGGGCGAGTGTCAGCAGCGCCACTCGGAGCCAGCGAAGGCGGCGCACAGGCTGGGGAAAT